>JALYVP010000318.1 GCA_030853185.1 Actinomycetota bacterium
GCCGACATCCGTGCCTGGCGTCGACCTCGAGGTGTACGAGCTCCAGCGCGAGTCACCACAGGCGGTCCTGGTCGTCTTCGCCCTCCACGTCGTCGGCAGCAGCTCTATCGGCATCGGGGATCAGACCTCCACTCAGGAAGAACTGGACGCCAACCTGGGGACCGTGGGAGGTGGGCCAGGTGCTGTTAGCGGAGTCTCGATCGTGGACCTCACCGGCCTCAAGCAGTACCTGCCCTACATGTCCGATCCGACGGTCGACTCGACCTGCCTCTGCAGCCAGAACCAGTTCAATAGTGCAGATTCGGGAGACGTCGACTACTTCGCGGCGGTCGTGGCGGCGCCGCCGGCAGGTGTCACGACGGTATCGTTCCAGACCGGCCTCGGCACGATTGGCAACCTGCCGCTCAGTGGTTCGGGCAGATGACCCGAAGGCCTCCTCTCCGCGGGTGGGGTCCACGACGCCGGGTCCGAGCGTGGGCTGTCGTCATCGTTACGATCTCGGTCGCTCTGCCAGTCTGCATCGCCCTGCCGGCGAGGGCGCAGAGCGGGCCGCTCCCGCAGCCGCGCTCCAAGAGCTTCATGCCTCGCGTCAACTCCTTCGCCCCGCGGGTTGTCAGCATCGCCCCCCAGCAGACCGCCCCCAACGCCTTCACCGTCAACAGCGACGTGCTCTTCGCCTTCGACGCCTCCGACCTCTCCCCCGACGCCCAGGCGGTGCTGGCCAGCGTGGTCCAACAACTGCGCACGGCCAAGCCGGGCGCAACGGCGATCGTCGGCTACACCGACTCGATCGGCGACCCCAACTACAACATCGGACTCTCCCAGCGTCGGGCCGCCTCCGTCCAGGCCTACCTGCAGCCCAACGTCAACAACGCCGGGCTCACCTACAACACCCAGGGCCTCGGCGCAGCCGACCCCGTCGCCCCCAACACCCTGCCCAACGGCGGGGACAACCCCGCCGGCCGTCAACAGAACCGCCGGGTCGTCATCACCTACACCCCAAGCTGACCCAGGGAGAGCCGTGACCCAGCAGCCGCCCGGACCGTGGTCGTACAGCAACTATGGCGGTCCCCCGCCCGGGCCCCCAGCCGGATACCCGCCCGGCCCGTACCGCCGGCCGACGAACACGATGGCGATCCTGTCGCTGATCTTCGCGTTCATCTTCTCGCCCCTCGGCATCGTCTTCGGGGTGATCGCCAAGCGCCAGATCCGGGACACGGGCGAGGATGGCGCTGGCCTGGCCACCGCCGGCCTGGTGGTGGGGGCGGTGCTGACCGGCCTCTTCGTCCTGTTCTTCGTGGTCTGGGTGGTGGCGGTGCTGTCATTCGTACACGGGATCCAGCACATCAACCCGAACCTTCCCCCGCCCACCTCCTAGGACCACCACGCGGGGGCCGGGTAGCCTTGAGGCGTGGACCTGCACGAACGGTGGGCCCGGGTGGTGGGCCGTCCGCCCAATGAGCGTTTCGCCCTCGACGAGGCGGCGTTGATCATCGCCGCCCACATCGACCCGGACGTCGACGTCGACGCCGAAGTGGACCGCCTCGACGCCCTGGCCGCCGAGTGCTTCGCCGGGACCCTCGACTCGGTGACCGATCTGCTCTTCGCCCGCCTGGGCCTGCACGGTGACCGGCGGGACTATGACGACCCCCGCAACTCGTCGATCCCCCAGGTCCTCGATCGCGGGGTGGGGATCCCCATCTCCCTGTCCGTGCTGCTCATGGAGGTGGGGCGCCGGCACGGGCTGCACCTCGAGGGCGTCGGCATGCCCGGCCACTTCCTGGTGCGCCACGTCGTCGACGGCGGCGACGCCGACGTCCTCATCGATCCCTTCGGCGCCGGCCGCCACCTGTCACCCGGCGCCTGCCGGGACCTGTGGTCGGCCATCCAGGGATCGCCGGCCGGCTGGTCACCGGACATGCTCGCCTCCACCCCGCCCGTGGCCATCGTGGTGCGCATGCTGGCCAACCTGACCGGCAGCTACACCCGCCGCGATGATCTCGGTGGGCGCCGGTGGGTCGCCGAGTTGCGGGCCGCGCTGCCGGAGCGCTCGACCAACCAGCGCCTCATCGTGGCCTCGGAGCTGGCCCAGACCGGGGCGTTCAACGCCGCCGCGGAGATCATCGACACGACCGCCAACCGCATCGCCGGCCTCGACGGCGACAACCCCGACGCCGCCCGTCTGCGGGCCCACGCCCGCAACCTCCGGGCCCGGCTCAACTGACTGGCCGTGGCATGATCGACCCCGGAACCATGGTCGATCTCGAGCTGCGCAATGACGTCTACCGCCGGCCTCTGGCCACCGCCCTCGACCGCCTCGGCATCGGCGCGGGCTGGCGCTGCGCCGACATCGGAGCCGGCGGTGGCGATGTGACGGTGGCCCTGGCCCACATCGTGGGGGCCGGGGGCCGGGTCTACGCCGTGGACCGGGACCCGGCCCGCCGCAACGAGGTGGCCCGAGCCGCGGCCGACGCGGCCCAGGCCCAGGTGGTGGCCGTCACCCAGGCCGGCGAGGAGCTGAACCTGCCCGAACCGCTCGACCTGGTCTACGGCCGGTTCCTGCTCCTGCACGTGCACGATCCGCTGGTGGTGGTGGCCCGCATGGCCGGCGCCGCCCGCCCCGGTTCGTGGGTGGTGATCCAGGAGCCCATCACCTCGGCCGGGCGGATCGACGGGAGGCCATTCTCCTACCCTGACGCCGAACACCCCGACGTCGGCGCCATCCTCCCGTCCCTGGCCGTCGCCGCCGGTCTGGATCTCGTCGATGCGTGGGCAGAGGCGCCGGCCGGCGCCGGACCGGGACCCGTCGCCGACTACCTCGAGACCCTCACGGGCATCAACCCCGGCTCCGACGCCGTCGTCCTGCCGCCGCTGGTCACCGTGGTGGCCCGCCGGCCCGCCGATCAGGTCAGGTCCGGCGTCATCCGGGGTGAAAGATGAAGAAGGACCTCATCAGCCTGTCCTTTGCGGTGATCGCCTACCGGAACCTAGTGCCGCGTGGACCCAGTCCTCTGGGGCGACGAAGGAGCGTCAACCTGTCATCCTGGCAACGCCGTACCTTGTCTGCTGCAGGCGTGGTGGTGATGGTGGCCGGGGTGGTGATCAACAGCGTGGGCCCGGCGACGGCCGCTTCCCCCGCCGCCGCGCTCCCCGCCGTCAAGCACATCTTCCAGATCCAACTGGAGAACGAGAGCGAGTCCACCAGCTTCGGCCCCAACTCGCCGGCGAAGTTCCTCAACTCGTTGATCCCCGGCGGATCACGGCCAGTCGGGGCCTTCCTCCCCAACTACTACGGGACGACCCACAACAGCCTGGGCAACTACCTGGCCCAGGTCGCCGGCGTCCCGGGCACATCAGGCGGCGGCCCTGGCGCTGACAACACCGTCGACGACTGCCTTACCTACGCGGATGTCAGTCCGGCCGGCGCCCCCGTCGGCGATCCCAACCAGCTCCAGGGCTGCGTCTACCCGGCGTCGGTGCCGACCATCGCCGACCAGATCGATGCGAAGGGCGGAGAAGCCTGGCACGGCTGGATGGAGGACGTAGGCAACAACCCGGCCCGGGAGTCGACAACGTGCGGCGAACCGGCCGTCAACGGGGTGGTGATCAACCCGACAGCCACGCCGGCGCCCGACGACACCGAGGGGGCGACCGCCACCGACCAGTATGCGGCTCGCCACAACCCCTTTGCCTACTTCCACAGCCTGATCGATCCCCTGGGTCAGGGCTCCTCACCGTG
>JALYVP010000319.1 GCA_030853185.1 Actinomycetota bacterium
GGGGTTGGGGGCGAATGCGGAGATCGCCCACGACACTCCGTTAGCGTTGATGGTGGCGACATGCACTGTGGCGGGGACGTTCTGGCCCAGGCAGTCTTTGGGCAAATTTTCGTAGTCGTCGAATGCTGTCAGCAGGAGGTTCTCGTTGGCAGGGTCCGACGGGAGGACCGTGACCGCCTTGGTGCTCTGCCCCGGGCCGGTGGACACCGGCACCTCACCAACGGTGCGGAGCTTATCTCTGGGCAGCACGGTGACGGTCGAGCCGGAAGGTGCTGTGGGCGGCACTTCAACGGGGGGTGTGCCATGAGTCGGCGGGTTCGTCGTGGCGGTAGAAGAGGATGGGCTTCTCGGTGACGTGGTCGCTTTAGCGCCTCCGCCGCAGCCGGCCGCCAGCCACGACACGCTCACCACCGCCGCTACGGTCATCAACCTGCGGGGGCCTCGGGCCCTCAGCGCGTGATCGGGCCCCCGGGCCCCGGCAGGGCCTCGATGGACCCAGATTTCTCCTTCCCGGGCGATCGCCGCGCTCATGGGCACCCGCTTAGGCTCAACGCGCAGTAGGGGGTTTTGGCGGGCCCGACGCCGACGGGGATGTGGGTGCCGGACCCCGAGACCGGTTCGGGGTTGTGGACGGTCAGCGCTGACACGTAGAACATGCCTCTCGGGTTGTCGCTGCCCGATACCGACCCCGCGAACAGGTAGTTGAGGCCTTGGGGGCCACCGCTGATCAATGACAGGCCGCCCGGGTTGGTGATCTGCGGTGTCGGTGATGTGGTCGATTCTAGGGAGCTGTCCAACAGTACGGCGTTGCTGTCTCACACGGCCCGAGGACGCCCTCGCAGAAGATCTTGACCGTGTGGTATTGGCCGGACTGGTTGTAGGTCCCGTACGAGGGCGTACAGGTCGATGGTCAGCGTCTGCCCGTCAGGGGCATCGACTGGGGCCTGGTCGGCCTGGGCCTGGGGGTTTTCTACCTGTACGTTGACGCCGGGCGGCGCCGACGTGACGCCCGGACTGTTAGCCACGTTCGACCGGTAAGTGACGATGGTCGCGTTTGCACCGAGTTGGAGGCCGTCGGCTGACAATGGCACGACAGCAATG
This sequence comes from Actinomycetota bacterium, assembly GCA_030853185.1. GTDB lineage: Bacteria > Actinomycetota > Acidimicrobiia > Acidimicrobiales > Palsa-688 > JALZAH01. Next base: position 1,102 of record JALYVP010000319.1, read on the forward strand.
TCGCTGAACTTATCTTGGGTGTTCTGCTGGCACCATGGCACATCCGCTGCCATCCGGAGTCGTCCGTCACAGTCGCCACAGACCCGGTGAACAGGACATCTCTTCCATCGACGTCCGCCGCCGTCCATCGTGCCCCGCTTTGCAAGCAGGAGATCGCCCCCTGGTGGTGGATTCGCCTGGCTCTTCTCTGACACCAGCAACCGGCGGACTGAGCGCTGGGGCGTTAGAAGGCGCCTGCGCTCGCGGCAGACCCGCTCTACGCTGATGATCGTGACCTGACGGTAAACCTGCCCACGGAACTGGCCGAACGCCTCGCCGCTGAGGCAGCGCGACGCGGGGTCAAGGCTGAGGAGCTGGTCGCTGACCTCATCGCCAAGCAGCTGCCCGCTGAGCCGCCAGATGATCCCCTCGAGGCGTTCATCGCCTCTGGCCGGTCGGGGTTGGGCGATCTCGCCCGACGCCACCGCGAGATCCGGACGGAGAGCTCCAAGGGTCTTACCGCTCGACCTGTGACCGTCGTCGTCGACACCCGGCGTGCTGCTGGCAGCGGCCGACAGCGACGACACTGACCATCTGGCTTGCGCCCAACTACTCAGGGATCACGCCGGCGAGCTCTCGGTCCCGGCCCCCGTTGTCCCCGAGTACGCCTGGCAGATCGAGCGCAACATCGGCCCGACTGCGAGGCGAGCTTCCTGCGGCTCCTTGCCAGCGGGCGGTTACCTGTGGTCGACCTCGACCGGTCCGACTACGGCCGCTGTGTCGAGCTCATTGAGACCTATCACGACCTCGCCCTCGGCTTGGTCGACGCCAGTGTCGTCACCGTGGCCGAGAACCTGGGGGTGACCGTGCTGGCCACGCTGAACCAGAGGGACTTCACCCTCGTGCGACCCCGTCACGCCGAGGCGTTCCAATTGCTCCCGTAGGGTCCCTCCCGCGTCCTCAGCTTCTCTCGCCGGCGGAGTTCATTGCGCGTTTATCGCGCGGTCGCTCCCATTCGGAGCCGTCCGGGAGAGTCCGTTAAGACCCTTTGACCAGCCATGATGGTGCGCCGGGGTACGTGCCAGTACGCCCCGTTCAGCCTTCCAAGCTGGTTACGCGGGTTCGACTCCCGTCGCCCGCTCGCACCGAAGTCGCAGGTCTCAGGTTGCTCGCCGGCGACGCACGACGCGACGGTCCAGGGGCACCGCTGCTCTGCCGTCTGTGTCGGGGAGGGGGGTTTCGAACCCCCGACCTCCTGCTCCCAAAGCAGGCACGCTACCGCTGCGCCACTCCCCGTTCCGGGCCCGGCGCCGGGGCGCTCGGTCGGGCCTCAGATGAGGTCGCCAACGGTAGTCGCGAATGGAAGGGCTCGGTCCCCCCCGCTCCCCGGTAGACTCTGGCCTCCGTATGAAAGCCGTCGTCGAGCCCCTCGAGGGCAACAAGGTCAAGCTGTCGATCGAGGTCGATGAGCGCGAGTTCGAAACTGCCGTGGATGCTGCCTTCCGCAAGATCGCCAAGGAGGTGCGGATCCCCGGCTTCCGACCGGGGCGAGCGCCCCGGCGGATCCTCGAGGCGCGGCTCGGTACCGGATCCGGCCGGTCCGAGGCATTGAGGGATGCCCTGCCCGACTACTACGCCCGGGCTCTGGTTGACAACGACGTGGACGCCATCGCGGCCCCGGAGATCGACATCACAAGCGGTCAGGACAGCGGCCCTGTGGCCTTCGACGCCATCGTCGAGGTCCGCCCCCGCCTGCAGCTCGCCGGGTACTCGGGCCTGCGGGTCGAGGTTCCCGACCCGGAGGTCACCGACGATGACATCGCCACCCAGGTGGACCGCCTGAGGGGCAACCTCGCTGAGCTGGCCCCGGTGGAGCGACCGGCGCGCGACGGCGACCACCTCACGATCGACCTTGCTGCCGAACGGGACGGGGAGGCGATCGGCGGCATGACCACCGACGACTTCCTCTACGAGCTCGGCAGTGCGACGGTCATCCCCGAGCTCGACACCCAGCTCCAGGGGGCGAAGGTCGGCGACATCCTCGCCTTCGATGCTGGCCTGCCGGACGGGCCGGTGGCCATGCGCATCCTGGTGAAGGAGATCAAGGAGAAGGTGCTTCCCGAGGTCACCGACGAGTGGGCGTCGGAAGCGTCGGAGTTCGACACCGTCGCCGACCTGCGAGCCGACATCGTCAAGCGGATGCGGATGGTCAAGAAGATGCAGGCCACCATGGCCCTGCGCAACGGTGCCGTCGACGCTCTCGTCGAGCTGGTCGACGAAGAGCCGCCCAAGCCGCTGATCGATGCTGAGGTGGAGCGACGGGCTCATGACCTCGGCCACCGCTTGGAGGCCCAGGGGGCCACCATCGCCCAGTACCTCGAGGCGACCGGGCGCAGCCAGGAGGAAGTCATCGCCGAGTTGCGATCGGGGGCGGAGCCGGCCGTCAAGGCGGATCTGGCCCTGCGGGCCGTCGCCGAATCGGAACGGCTGATCTCCACGGAAGCCGAGGTCGACGCTGAGATCGCCAGGCTGTCCACCACCTACGAGAAGACTCCTGACGAGCTTCGCCGCCAGCTCGAGAGCGCGGGACAGATGCCCGCGGTACGCTCGGATCTGGAGAAAGGCAAGGCCCTGG
>JALYVP010000066.1 GCA_030853185.1 Actinomycetota bacterium
GGCCATGCCGGCCCCGCCGGCCATGCCGGCCACGCCGGCCACGAGCGTGGCCAGTCGGTCCGGCGACTCCGCATAGTTCCACAGTCCGTCGCTGCAGACCACCACGGTCCCGGCCTCATCGACGGGCACGGTGGTGAGCGTGGCGAACGGGTCGGCGCTGTCGGCCCCCAGCCACCGGGTGATGACATGAGCATCGGGCGCCGAGTAGGCCACCTCGGCGGGAACACCTTCTGCCCGGGCCGCCTCGGCCACGGAGTCGTCCACGGTCAGCAACCGGTTTGCGCCCGGAGCCAGCCAGTAGGCCCGGCTGTCGCCGATGTTGGCGACGGTGATCGTCCCCGGGGCGCTGACCACGGCGACAAGCGTGGTGGACGGAGCTTCGGTCATCCCGCCCGGCTCGGCCGCCTCGACCCCGGCTGCCGCCTGCTGGGCGTCGCCGACCGCTCGCGTGACCGTCTCGGCCACCTGGGCGGCAGCGGGCCATTCCGGTTGGTCGAGGAGGCTCTCGAGGGCGGCCATGGCCGCGTCCGACGCGGCCGCTGAGGCCCGGTCGGGGTTGGCTGTCGACGACACACCATCGCAGACCACGACGACAGCCCGCCGACCGCGGTAGGCCAAGCGCACGGCGTCCTCGTTGCGGTGGTGGCGGAGACCCTTGTCGCTCACCGCCGCCACGGCGCCCAGGTCGACCTCCACATGGTCTTTCCCGTGAGCCTGACGCAAACCACAGGAGGTGCAGTACCCCTGGGCGTCGATGGGGGCCAGGCATCGACCGCACACCACATCCCCGCCAGACGCTCCACCGGAGGCAACGAATCCGGGAGCGGAGGCGACGGGCCGCGGCAGGGCCGCGGGGCCGCCGAGACCCGCACCGCAGGACTCACAGAAGGCGTCGACGGCGTCAACCCCTTCCCCGCATGCCGGGCAGGTGGCCGCCGTCGCCTGACCACCGACCGACCCAGCGACCCTCGGGGCCGCCCCGGAGGCGTCCGCTGCGGTCATGTGAGGGTCCGGGGCCGGGCCGCGTTGGCCTGATCCACCAGCTCGATGCGCTCGGCGTCGGTGGCCGCCAGGCGGGCCAACGCCCGCAGGGTGCGTTCGAGGGCTGTTCGGATGCCCGTTTCGGTACGGGGCGCTCCCCCCAGCGTCGCGGTGGCGGCGGGGCCCATGACGCCGGTGGTCACCAGGGGCAGGGCGGCGGCCAACAGGTCCCGGGTCAGGGCCAACCGGGTGGCGTTGTCGGTGGTGAGGACCTCGAGGACCCCGGCGGCGGCGTTCACGTCGTCGGAACCGGGCGGCTGGTCCCCGAGCGGTGAGAGCAACATCCGGACCCTGGTCGCCTGGGCGGCGGCAAAGAACGCCGACGAGGACGGGACGGCGGCCACCGCCGCGGCCGCCGCCGAGCGGTCGCCGATGGCCAGGCGGACGCGGCTCAAGCCGAAAGCGGCTCCGGCGTAGCCCGGGTCGGTCGCGGCCACCAGGCTGTAGGCCGGTGCGGCGCCGAGCGGATCCGAAGCGGTCTGCTCGGCGGCGAACCCCAAGGCCAGCACCGGGGCCAACTCGCCCGGTAGCTCAGTTGCGGCCGCAGTGAACCTCGTGGTGGCGTCCTGGGGGCGTCCGGCGGCCAGGGCCAGCACCCCTTCCCACCAGTCCGCTCGCCAATCTGCCTCGTCGTCGGCCCGCAGCGCCACCAGCAGACGTTCGGCCTCATCGAACTCACCCTGCTCGATGTGGGCGCGGGCCAGCTGGAACCGGGTCTCGGTCGTCGGGGTGGCGACCTTCAGCGCCGCCACCAGCTGTTCGGGCGGGGCCGCGGCCAGGCCGGCGAGGAGCCCGGCCGCGCCGTCGGTGGCGTCGACCCTCGGTGCCGGCAGGTCCCGCCAGGCCGGGCCTGTCGGGTCGGTGAGCAGCTCGGCGGTGAACATCCGGCTGGGGGTGGCGCGGGGTCGGCCCCCGTCGATGGCGATCACCTGGCAGAGCACGCCGACCAATTGGTCGGCCATCTCCCCGGCGGTCTCGAAGCGGGCGTCGGGATCGAGGTGAGTGGCCTTGCGCAAGAACCGCTCGAAGGCCTGGTAGCGGGCCAGGACCTCGACCTGGTCGGCGGGCGGCACGCTGGCGGCGAAGCGCCCCGGGTCGGCAAAGCCGCGGAAGTCGAAGGTCAACACGGCGAGCGTGCGGGCCACGGTGTAGAGGTCGGAGGACACCGACGCCCCGGCCTCGGGGACCTCGGGAGCCTGGTAGCCGACCGTCCCGTACAGGTCGCTGTCGTCGTCGTCGATGCCGCGCACCCCGCCCAGGTCGATCAGGCGGAGCTGTTCCTCGGATTGGATGACGTTGTCCGGTTTGAAGTCGCAGTAGAGAAGGTCCCGGCTGTGGAGATAGCCGAGGGCGGGGAGGCACTCGAGGATGTAGGCAATGGCCTGAGCCAGGGGTAGGGCCTGGCCGGTTTGGTCGTGGTGGGCTTGGCGGAGCTCTTTCAGGGACTGGCCCCCCACGTACTCCATGACGATGTAGCCGGCGCCGGCGTGGGTGACAAAGTTGTAGATCCGCACGATGTTGGGGTGCTCAACCTGGGCCAGGAACCGTCGCTCTACGATGGCGGCGGCCATGGCGGACGGGTCGCCGGAGTCCAGCAGACCCTTCAGGACGACCCACCGGTCGGACACGTTTCGGTCCTGAGCCAGGTAGATCCACCCAAGGCCACCGAAGGCCAGGCACCCGACGACCCGGTATTGGCCGGCGACGGTGGTCCCGGGATGGAGCTTGGGGGCGAAGGAGAACGGCTGACCGCAGTGCGGGCAGAACCCCTCGGGTCGACCCTGTTTGCCACCGCGGCCTCGGCCCACCTCCTTGGCGCACGATCCGCAGAACCGCTTCCGCTCGGGGACCTCGGGGTTGGCCATGACCACCGTCGCCGGATCGCGGTACGGCACCGGCGGGACGTCGACCAACCCGGCGCCCAGGCTCCCCCGTGTCCCGCTCGACACCGACGTGGTCCGGCGGTGGGTGCCCCGCGACCCGCTCGTCCCGGTTCCCCGCGACGACACCGCCGAGCCGGTGGTCGCCGCCGGAGCTCCCGTGGTGCCGGCCCGCCCTGGCGGGGCGGCCCCTGTCCGCCCGCTGGCCGGCACCGCCACCGGGGCCATGCCGCAAAGGTTGCAGAAGCCTTCCTCGATCTGGCCGGTGCAACCGGGCCGTTCACAGCTCACCGGTCGACCGGCTCCGTCTGGCTGCGCTCCGGTGGGTGGCGCAGGGCCTGCTGGTAACGAGCTACGGCGCCGGCGGCAGCACCGAGGTCGCAGGGGGAGACGTAGAGGGTGTGCTCGGCCTCCTGGTAAAGCCGGTCGAGCTCGAGATCCTCGGCCCGGCCGGAGGCGTGGGCCTTGGCCCGGTAGGCGTCCAGGCGACCTCGCAGCTCGGCCCGGGTGGCCAGGCCGGCGCTCGCCGCCTCCCGCGCCCGAGCCGCCTCCGCCTGGAGGGTGGCGATCCGTTGACCGACGGCGGCGGCCCGCCGGGCGGCTACCTCCCGTTCGGCACCGGCCACCTCACGGATCGCCGCCACCTCGATTCGCAGCTGGTCCAGCTCGGCTCGGACCCGGTCGAGATCGGGGGGCCGGGTAGCGGAACCGGTGATTTTCACCGCTGCCTCCTTGGCCGCCACATCCGCGTCGCTGACCAGGTCGGTGGCGGCGGCGATGGTTGCCTCCGCCGATGCGAGTGTCGCCGACACCTCCTCGGCACCGCGGATGGTCTCGTTGACCCGTCGGGTGACCCTGTCGACGTCGCCGACAGCTGCCGCCACCACGTCGGGGTCGACGCCGAGCGGATCGACGGCGGCCTCCTCCCGTAGGGCGAGGAGGTGCTGGCGGATTGCGTTGGCCTCATTGGACCAGCGGACACCGGCCGTCGCCGCCCGGGCCCGCAGGGCGTCCAGGGCAAGGTCCAACCTCTCGACCTCGGGCGTCACCTGGTCCCAGACGGCACCGGCCTGGGCCACGGTGCCGGCCAGAGCATCGAAGGTGCTCGACGTCGCCTTCAGCAACCCGTCGATCGTCCAGACCGTCTCGCTGGTTTCGGCGCCGGTCATCGTGCGACTGGCCGGGTCCAGGAAGGCACCCGCCAGGCGGATGGACGGGCCGTGAAGCCGGCGCTCGAGCTCGGCCAGCTGGTCGTCAGAGAAGCGCCGTTTGCTGGCCCGGCGGGCGGAGATCTCCGCCACCAGGTCGGACAGCACCCGGTGAGCCTGCCAGAGATCGGCCAGGCGGCCGGCCGCCCCCGCCCATGCGGCGGCGGTGACGCCGCTCAGAGGGGCAACGTCGAGGACCTGGCGGGTGGTGTCGCTGTCGAGGTCGAAGAGGTTGCGGCCCATGCGATCCACGGCGGTGCGCACCTCGCCCAGGCGCTGGTCGAGCGCCTCCAGGGGGAACAGGACCATATCAACCTCCCGGGTTGTAGCTGGCCACGGGCGGGGCGGGAACCTTCCCGCCGTCGAAGGGGCCAAGCCAGCGGCTGTAGATCGACGCCCAGGTCCCGTTGGCCCGCTCGGCGGCCAGCACGGCGTTGACGAACGCGGTGAACTCGGGGTGGGCCCGGCTCATGGCCATGCCATAGGGCTCCTTGGTGAACGCCGGGCCGACCAGGCCGACGTTGGGATCTTGGGCGGCGAAGCCGTCGAGGATGGTGTCGTCGGTGCTGATGGCATCAACCTGGTCCTGTTGGAGCAGCACCAGGCAGTCGCTCTGGTTGGCCACCTGCGTGAGCGTCGGCTTGGGGGAGACGGGCAGGGCGGCCAGGTTGGTCAGCGATGTGGAGCCGGCCGGGGCGCACACCCGCTGGCCGGCCAGGCCGGTCGACCCGCTGATGCGGGAACCGTTCGGCACCAGGATCCGCTGGCCGGCCTCGAAGTAGACGGTGGAGAACGCCACGGATTGCTTGCGCGAGCAGGTGATCGTCATCGTCTCGGCAACCACGTCCACCCGGCCGGTCTGGGCCGCGGAGACCCGGTCGGCGTTGGCGACGACCACGAAGCGGATCTTGTTCGGATCGCCGAAGATGGCCTGGCTGACCTGATGGAGCATGTCGATGTCAAAACCACTCAGGGCGCCCGTGGCCGGATCCCGGTAGCCGAACAGGTAGGTGTTCTGGTCCACCCCGGCGATGAGGTACCCCCGCTGGTAGATGGCCGCCTCGTAGGAACCGGTAGGCATGGCGCCGGGCGGAGGCACGGCGGGCAACGCCGGCCGGCTGGCCTCGACGGGGACCCCACCGCAGCTGTCGGCACTTCCCGCCGGGGCCCCGGCCGCGTAGGCGCTGGCCCCGCCCGGGAGCACGACCGGTGCCCGCACCGGCGGCACCGCCGCCGTGGATGCGGCTCCGCAGCCCACCGTCGTCAGAGCCACGGTGGCCAGGATGGCAGCGAGCGGTGTCCGCCGCCGGCGACTCCCCCGAGGGCCGCTCACGCGTACTCGGCGATCCGGCGTTGAGCGCCGCCGACGACCATGACGCCGGCGGCCACACCGAGGACGACCAGGCCGACGGTCAGACCGGTCAGATCTCCGGAGGCGGCGGCCGCCTGATCGTCGAATGCCTTCTGAGCCTGGGTGATGCCGGTGGTCAGCGCCGCGTCGATGGCGTCCGATGCCGCCGGCAGGTCGCTCGGCGCGCCGCCGGAGGCAACAGCGATGGCGGCGGTCAGGTCTCCGGCGGCGTCGTCACTGCGGATCACCTGGTGGGCCGCCTGGTAGGTGCGCAGTGCCGTCCTGGCCGCGCTGAGGTGGGCCACCTCGTCGGCGGTCTTCGCCTGGGCCGGGTCGATGGCCGCTTCGATCCGCGGGACCAGGGCGGCGTAGTCGGCCTGGTAGGAGCTGACCGAGTCGCGGGTCACCAGCGTGAGCTCGTCGTCGGCCCGGGCCTCGAGGACCAGCAGGCGCGCCCCGGTGTACCGGCTCAGCAGGGTGGCGCCCTGCGAGCCCGCTCGACTGACGTGGCCGGACTGGGCGATCAGCGCGATGGCGAGCCAGATGCCGGCGACCAGGACCGCCACCGTCCCCGCCGCTATGGGAGCGTTGATCGTCCGGCGGAACCGGTCGGCCATGCGGACCTGCAGCCACAGCAGCCCGATCAACACCACGGCCAGGAGGAGTCCGGCCACAACGACAGGGACCGAGCTCGACGCCGCCGAGCGGTCGTTGCTGACCCGCTGTTGGGCTTGGTGGTACACCGACGAGGCGGCCGGGAGCATGCCGGTGCGGAGCAGGTTGCTGGCCTCGCCCAGGTAGGAGGCGGCGACCGGGTAGCCCAGCCGCTGGTTGGCGGAGGCGGCGGCGACCAGGCCGGCGTAGACGGGCAGGTCGACGGCCAAGGTCCGGGCCGCCGGGCGGCCCGTCCCGCCGGTCTGCACGGCAGCGACGGACTGGGCGGCCAACGCCAAATCCTGGCGGTACCGGGCCTGGGTGGCGGCCGGCGCCACCGTGCCGGCCAGGAACCCTCCCGCCGCCGTCGTATCGGCGTCGGAGAGCGCGGTGAAGGCCGTCTGGGCCTGGACCAGGAGGGGTTCGCTCGTAGCCTGGGCCCGGGAGATGGCCGACTGGCGGTTGGCCACGGCCAGGGCCATGACCACCGCCGCCAGGATGGTCACCACGGCCAGGCTGGCACTGGCCAGACGCAGCCAACCCGGCGTCGTTCGGGTCCAGGCCGCCGCCCGGTCCTGCCCGCCGCCTCGGCGTCTCGGTGTGGCAACGGCGGTGCTCAACGGCAGCGGTCCCTTGTCGGCGGGGCCGGCCCGCCCGGCTCCGCCTCCAAGCTAACCCACCGGCCGGGGCGGAGCGGCCCGGAAACCGTCAGGCCAGCACGTCGCGGGTGGTGAATCGGGCCCAGGCGGCGGTGGCGAACACTGCGATGTAGCCGGCCTGGAGCAGCAGATCCCGGACGATGCTGTGCCACGACACCGGAGTGCGGAGCACATCGCCGAAGGCGAACCAGTTGTGGGTGAACAGCCACGGGTGGATGGCGTGGACCTGGGGCACGGAGTCGAGCACGCTGGAGAGGACGGCCACCCCGACGGTGCCGGCCATGGCCCCGACGGGAACGTCGGTGAGGGTGGAGATGAACATCCCGATGGAGGCCAGGCCCAGCAGGGACGCCCCGACGATGACCGCCGCCAGGAGGGTGCGCAGGACTCCCTCCCCCAGCGAGAAGCTGGTCCCCGACAGGCCGATCACGTTGCCGATGGGGAACAGGATGGATCCGGCGATCAGCCCACCGATGGCCACCAGCAGGGCGCCGACGACACAGAACGTGGCGACCGTCGCCCCCTTCACGGCCAGCAGGCGACCCCGCCCTGAGGGTCGGGTCAGCACGTAGCGCAGGGTCCCGAGGCTGGCCTCGCCGGCGATGGTGTCGCCGGCGATGACGGCGACGGTGAGGGGGAGGAAGAACGGCAGGGCGACGGTAAGCCCGGCCAGGGCGGCGAACACGCCGTTGTGCGACACCCGGTCGAGGAACGCAGGGCCCTGGCCCGATCCCGGTCCCCCGGAGAGGTAGATGGCGACGGAAAGGAGGATGGGCAGGACCAGCAGCACGCCGAGGAGGACGATGGTCCTGGTCCGGCGGAACAGCTGCACCAGCTCAGCGCTCAACATCGAAACCCTCTCCGGTCAGGGCGACGAAGAGGTCCTCGAGGCTGGGGCGCTCCACCGACAGGGCCCGGACCCCGACGCCGGCCTCGACCAGCTCCCGGTTGCAGTCCTGGAGGGCCTGGCCGGTCAGACCGCCGGTGAGCACCCCGTCGGCCCCGTTGACGTCGCTCAGACCCAGGCGGCGGAGCACGGCCGCGGCGTCGTCGGCCCGGTCGACCTCGATCCGCAGGCGGGCGGCGCCGGCGGCCCGCAGCTCGCCGAGGGTGCCCTGGGTCAGGAGCTGACCGTTGGCCATGACGGCAACGTGCGTGCACACCTGCTCCACCTCGGTCAGCAGGTGGCTGGAGAGAAAGACGGTGGCACCGTCCTTGGCGATCTCGCGGACCAGGTGGCGGATCTCCCGGGTCCCCTGGGGATCCATGCCGTTGGTGGGCTCGTCGAGGATCAACAGGTCCCGGGGCCGGAGCAGGGCGGCGGCCAGACCGAGGCGCTGGCACATGCCCAGGGAGTACGCCCCGTACTTCTTGGCGGCGGCGGCGGTGAGACCGACCCGGCCGAGGGCTTCGTCAATGCGGGCCTTGCGGGTGGATGACTGCCCGTCGGGACCGGCGGCGTCGAGGCGGGCCAGGTTGGCCTTGCCCGACAGCCACGGGTAGAAGGCGGGCCCCTCGATGAGGGCTCCCACCCGGCCCAACGTGTGGGCGGCGGCGGCCGGCATCTGGTCGCCGAACAGCTCCCAGCTGCCGGCGCTCGGGCTGATCAGACCGAGGAGCATGCGGATGGTCGTCGTCTTTCCCGAGCCGTTGGGGCCGAGGAAGCCGAAGACCGAACCCGTGGGGACCGACAGATCGACGCCGTCCACGGCCGCCATGTCACCGAACCGCTTGGTCAGACCGTGGGTGGCGATGGCACTCGAGCCCCAGGGATGGGGCCCGGCCGAGGTGTCGCTCAACCGGCGGCAGCCGCCTCGAGGGCGCCCGGGGTGACGAACCCGACGACGATCTTGCCGTCAGGGAACACCAGGGCGTTGACCACGCTCGTGCTGAGCAGGCGGGCGGAGCTCCCATTGACCGGGGTGGTCAGGGCGTCGAGCTGCTTGGACGACTTGCCGAGGTTGACGTGGCCGATGGTGACCACCTGGGCCCAGGGGCCGCCGGTCACCGTGGGCTTGGAGCCGTCAGGCTGGCCGGTGTGGTGGGCGGTACCGCCGCCCCCGATCGTCTCGGTCTTGGTCGTGGTGCCGGTCGGGGCGGCGAAGTTGGAGGCCGCCGGGGCCGCGGTGGTGAACTTGGTGAACGACACCATGAGTGCCGGGGATGCGCCCTGGGCGTTGACGGTCACGCAGAGCACCATGCCCGTGCTTTGGTCCACGGACAGCGTCACGTTGGACACCGTCGAGGCGGCCGCGCCGGAGGTTCCGGCCTTCGGGGACACCACCAGCTGATAGGTGGGTCGGCGGGCTACGTCGACCGGGACGCCAAGTGCAACCGTGGTGGAGGGGCTGATGTGATCAAGGAACTTCTGGGCCACCTGCTCGGGGGTCATGGGCACCTGCCCGTTGGGGGTGTCGGCCCCGGTCTGGTTGACGCCCGAATGACTCTGGTGGGCGGGCGATGCCTTCTTGGCCCCCGGCACCAGGTGGGTCACCGTCTGGCTGGAGCTGCTGTACAGATAGGCGTCGTGGCCGTTGTGCACGAAATCAGTCTCGGCCAACTGGGACTGCAGCTGGAGTCGCTGCTGGTCGGCGCCGTTGTCCCACACGTTGACGTCGTGGACACCCGAGAGCAGCGTGGTGGGATCGAAGCCCGTCGCGCTCTTGGTTGACTGGCTGTCACCGCTGGTCACCGAGCCAAGGGAGGGCAGCCCCAGGTTGGCGGTGAGCTCGACGGTGCCAGAGAAGGCCTTGATCGTCGGGTGGCTGGCCTTGGCCAGCACCTGGGCGGCGCTGAGGGGGGCCACGTTCGGGGTGGAGGCGTTGGCCGTCACGGTCGGGATCCAGGATCCGAGGGCGATGGCTCCCGCCACGGCTACCGGGGCGGCCCATCGGGCCTGTCGGCGGTTCAGAGGGGATCGCATGAGTGTCACGGTACGCCCTTCGCGAGGCGAAGTGACAACCAACCATCCTTTGGACCGATGGGTGGGAGCGAGATCCGACCGTGGTCGTACGGTGGGGCCGGCGGTGTACTCCCCAGGTCGTACGCTCAGGTCGTACCGCGGACCGCGATCAGCCCCTTGGTGCCGCCCGCCTCGGCCACCGCGGCCTCGCAGCGCCGGCGAGCGGTGAGGAGCGGTTCGCGACCGGTCACCTGCCCCTGGTCGATCATGCGCCGCTGGAGGGGCCGGCCCTCGCCGGGAGGTGGTTCCGGGCTGTCGGTGATGACGTCGACCTGGACCGGCCCGCCGGTGACGTCAGGACCGTCGAAGCTCTCCGGCAGGTCCTCGAGGCGGGTCCGCCACGCCCACTTTCGCCCCCCGACGGTGGCTTTCCCCGGCGAGCTCTTGGCCACTGCGTGCTGCGGGTCCCCCTCATCGCTCCCGGCGGCCACGGAGACCAGCTTGTAGACGAAGCCGGCGGTCGGCTGGTCCAGACCGGTGACGACCCTCGTGCCCACGCCATAGCTGTCGACGGGGGCATCAGCGAGGGCGGCGATGCTGACGTCGTCGAGGTCACCGGTGATGATCACCCTGGTCCGGGTGGCCCCCAGCGAGTCCAGCAGCGCCCGGGCCCGCCAGGCCTCGTCGACCAGGTCACCGGAGTCGATCCGGACCGCCCCCAGCTCGGGACCGGCCACCTCGACCGCCGCCCGGATGCCGCCCTCGATGTCGTAGGTGTCGACGAGCAGGGTGGTCGACACCCCGCCGGCGGCGATCTGAGCGGCGAACGCCTCCGCCTCGCTGGCGTACGCCAGCACGAAGGCATGGGCGGCGGTGCCGGCGGTGGGGATCCCGTGGCGCCGGCCCGCCTCCAGGTTCGACGTTGACGCAAACCCGGCCAGGTAGGCCGCCCGGGCGGCGGCCACTGCCGCCTCGGGCGAGACCCGCCGACCGCCCATCTCGATGATCGGCCGGCCGCCGGCGGCGGCCACGATCCTCTGGGCGGCCGAGGCGATGGCCGAATCGTGGTTGAGGATCGACAGCACGATCGTCTCCAGCAGGACCGCCTCCCCGAAGGTCCCCTCCACGGTCAGGATCGGCGAGCCCACCGTATACAGCTCCCCCTCCGGGTAGGCGTCGATCGACCCGGAGAAGCGGTAGTCGGCCAGCCAGGCCAGCGTGGGCGCCGACACGATGGAGGCGGCCTCCAGCCAGGCCAGCTCGGCCGGCCCGAACCGGAACCGTTCCACCGCCTCCAGCACCCCGTCGATGCCCCCGACGACACCGTGGGTCCGGCCCGCACCCAGGCGGCGGGAGAACACCTCGAAGGTCGCCGGCCGCGACGCCGCCCCCGACCGGAGGGCAGCGTCGAGCATGGTCAGCTCGTAGCGATCGGTGAGCAGCGCCGACGAGACCGTGGACCCAACAGGGTCACCGCCGGCCACGCCACCACCGCCTGGCCGACCCGTTCGCCCCCGAGGTCCCGGCCGCCGCCTTGAACCGTTCGGTCCGCAACCGCTCGCTGTCGGTGTCGTCGAGCGGGCTCAGGTCGCCGACCACCCAGCGGAGCAGCAGGTCGGCCAGGGCCGGGTTCCGGGCCAGCGCCGGTCCGTGCAGGTATGTCCCCAGCAGATGACCGGACCAGAAGCCGTCGACATGGTCGTCCCCGCCGTTGCCGACCCCGACGCGCACCCGGCCGGCGGGCTTCACCCCGGGGCCCAGCACCGTCACGCCGCTGTGGTTCTCGTAGCCGGTCATGGCCGGCAGGCCGAGGTCGGGGTCGGGGTCGACGAGCAACTCCCCCACCGCCCGGCGATGCATCGAGCGCCCGGTGGACACATCGACCAGACCCAGCCCCTCACCCTTGGGACCCTCCGGGCCGGCGAAGTCGAAGCTGGTGCCGAGGATCTGCAGCCCGGCGCACACCGCCAACACCGCCGCACCGCCGCCGACCGCCCGGCGCAGGTTGGGCGGGTTGCTCAGCTGCCGGGCGGCCAGCACCTGGGGCAGGTCCTCGCCTCCACCCACCACGTAGAGGTCGGCCGACGCCGGCACCGCATCACCGGAGCGGATGGTGACAACCTCGGCGGCCTGACCCCTCCACCGGAGGCGTTGGGCGAGGATCGTGGCATTTCCCCCATCCCCGTATGTTCCCAAGAGGTCGGGGAACAACAGCGCGATCGTGACCACGGACTCTCTCGGGCTCATAACGCCAACGCGGCCCGCACCGTCTGGAACGACGTGTAGTTGCCGACCATGTCCACCTCGTTGGCGCCGGCTGCGGCGATGGCCGCCACTGGGTCGGCGACGACCTTGTGGTCAACCTCGGCGTAGTGCAGGCGGACGGCCAGGTCGGCGCAGCGCTCGCCGCTGGCCACCACCAGGCGCCCCTGCAGGGCCTCGAACGGCACGTCCCACAGCCACGACGGGTCCTTGCCGTCGGCCACCCGGGAGTTGATGGCCACCACCACCGGCATGGGCGCCGGGCGCAGCACGTCGAGGACCTCGAGCCATCCGGCCGGGTTCTTGGCCAGGAGCAGGCGGGCCTCGACGTTCCCCGATCGGACCGTGCGGTACCGGCCCACGACCTCATCGGTCGAGGCCATGGCGTCGAGCGCCACCCCCGGCTCCACCCCGAAGATCCTCGCCGCCGTCATGGCCATCGCCGCGTTCGACCGGTTGGCCCGCCCCGGCAGCGCCAACTGCAGGCTGTGGCGGAACCCGTCGGCGGTGCGCAGCACCCCGTCGGCGATCGCCACGTCCAGCCGGGGGCGGTGCAGGTCGCACGCCGAGCACGCCCAGCCGGGGTTGTTGATCACGTCCGCCACGTTGGGATCGTCGGCCGTCGTGGGCCCCGGGGCCCCGGGCGTGGCGTTGCCGGCGGTCGTAGCCGGACCCGGGAGGCTCTCGGCGTCCCACACGATCCTCGATCCGCACCTCGGGCATCCGGCGGCGTCGGCCGTCCACGGCTGTCCGGCGCCCACCCAGCGAACGTCGGAGGCCGCGCCGGCGCCCCACACGACCAGCGGGTCGTCAGCATTGGCCACCACCGTCACGCCGGACCGGCCGTCGAAGATGTCCCGCCACGAGCTGGACAGCCTGCGGACCTCATTGTTGCGGTCAAGCTGATCGCGACTGAGGTTCAACAACAGCACGATCCTCGGCTGGGTGGCGTCGACGACCCGGCCCAGCCACGCCTCGTCCACCTCCAAGGCTGCCGGTGCCCCCTCCGGCCCCTCGGCCAGGGCCGCCGCCAGCCCCGGGGGGAGGTTGGCGCCGGCCAGGTTCGTCACCACCGGTCCCCTGGTGGCCAGCGCCGCCCGCAACAACGCGGTGGTCGTCGTCTTGCCGTTGGTCGCCGACACCAGCGCCGTCTCGTGGCCCCGGCTCAGGTGGTGCAGCGCCATCGGGTCGAGCCCGAGGATGGCCCGGCCACCGACCACCGAGCCGCCACCCCGGCCCAGGCGCCGGGACAGCGCGCCGATGCTCCGCCCGGCGGTGGCGGCCAGAGCGGTGCGGCGCGGGAGGCGACGTTCGGGGGAACCGGCGATCCGGGGAGGTTACCGGAGCGCGGTTGGGGCTTCGTCCCGTGGTCGGCTGGGCTCGCTCCCCCACTACGTCGGCAAGACATGCGGGTACTCTCACCCATGGTGCGGGAGGCGGCAACGGGGTGGACGGCGTCGCCGCGTCGGTTGGGCGCGGTCGCCACGGTGGTGGTTGTTGCGGCCTTGGTCACCGCCGCAACGCTGACCGCGACCCGGGAGCCGGCCGCGGCCCTGCGGTTGTTGCAGGGTGATATGTGC
>JALYVP010000006.1 GCA_030853185.1 Actinomycetota bacterium
GCTGCCGGTATCGGTCGAGGTCGTACCGCTTCGTCAGCTCACCTATCGCATGGCCGAGATCAGCGACGCCCACCGAGTTTCGACCCTCGGCGCAGAGGCCGTCGCTGCTGCCGAGCACCTCGACGCGCCGCTGTATGTCTGGGAAGGCGACGACGGACCGGGGATCCGCTCTGCGATGGCATCGGTTGGAGCCGCCTACATGGCACTCGCACACTGATCCGTCGACCGCCCGGATCAGTCAACCCCGCCGCACAGATTGTCGTCCCAGAACATCACTCGAGGGACCACGCACCGGCGCTCAGATCGGCACCTCGGGCGTCGTCCCAGCGTCCCGGAGCGTGCCCGTGGAGTCTCTGGGCAATGCCGCTCCCAATCGGCTCAAGGACGCACGGCCCTGTCTTCGACTAGTTCACCTGACATGCAGCCTTCTTGTCGACGCTGACCACATAGTAGTTGTAGTAGTGTCTGATTTATTGGTACGATCATCCGGTGGACTACGTCAGCCCGGTGGAGGCGATCATCCCTGGTGTCCAAGGCAAGGTTCTCGCTGTGCTCGCTCGGACCGACACAGAGATGAGCATGCGCGCCGTCGGCCGGCTCGCCGGGGTGAGTGCTCAGCAGTCCTCGCTGGTGCTCGGCCAGCTCATCGATCTCGGGATCGTCGAACGACGGGACGTTCCGCCCGTGGGACTGGTCCGTCTCGGACCGGACAACCTCGCAGCGCAGATGGTGATCGCCCTGGCCCGCCTTCACCAGGCCGCCCTCGGTCGCCTCGCCGAGCTGGCCACCTCGATTACCCCGGCCCCGGCGAGCCTGGTCATCTTCGGGTCGTTCGCCCGGGGCCAGGCCGGCCCCGGGAGTGATCTCGACGTCCTCGCCGTCCGACCGGCGGGGCTGTCGGGAGACCATGACCGGTGGACCGACAGCCTCGGTGTCTGGGCCGACACCGCTCGCCGGCTGGTCGGCAACCCGGTGAACCTGATCGAGGTCGCGGCCGAGGAGCTGCCGGACCTTCTTCGACGCCGGCCTCCCTCGCTGTGGTCCGAGATCGCCTCCGACGGGGTGGTGCTCATCGGATCGCCGCTGCAGGCACTGGGCGCCGCGGCCTGATGGCCCCGCAGAGCCGGGACAGGACCCCGACTGTCTCCCCCACTGATGCTGCCGCGTACCTCGCCAAAGCGTCGGAGTTCCTGCAACGCGGCTCGGGATGCTCTTGAGCACGGCAACTACAGCGGCGCCACCGGCAACGCCGTTCACGCCGGCATCGCCGTGGCGGACGCCATCGCCGCTGCCCGGTCCGGGACCGTCCGGCGCGGCCCGCACGACCAGGCCGCCATCCACCTGGAGCGGGCCGGAGTGGACGCACCTGCCCGGTGCGTCGTGGCCCGGCTGACGATCCTCCTGTGGGTCAGCGGCGGTGGTGAGTCCTCACTACATAACGCTTGGTTGCCAGCCCATCCCGCAGTCAGACCGGCGCGACAGTTTCCGGTCATGCCTGCCGGCCCGCGGTTTCCGACCGACCACGAGCCGAGGATCGAGGTTCGGCCGGCGGTGGGCCGATCGACGACTTCGCGGCCGTCGTCGGCACGCACGACCCGATGCGCGCGGCTGCTGGTGCATGGCCTACCGAGACAGCCGCGTGCCCGTCGACGAGCGGCCGGATCGCATGCGTACGGAGTGCGCCGCCGAGCCTGGCCCGGGCGTGCTGGTCTACTTGGACCACATCGCGGCGGGCTGGGCTCCATCGCACCACGTGCCAGCTATCGGCGCCTGCTTAACTCGCGGACCCTCCCGGTCCTGGACGACCGTGATGTATGGATCGCCGTCGTTTCGTTGTCCGTGCCGGGTACCGCAAGCACGGACTGATGCATCACCTGCTGGATGGCGCCATGCAACACGCAACAGATACGGCACCCACGTGGTTGAGGGGTACCCCGTCGACGCGGGTGGCGGCCACGTCGACGTCATCTCCGGTTACGTCGGCAGTGTCGAGCTCTTCGAGAGCGCCGGCTTTCAACGCGCCGCGCCGACGACGGGCAAAAGTGGCGGTCAGTCGCGCTGGGTCATGCGCAAGATGCTGTGCTGAGTACCATGAATTGCGCATCAACCGCAGGACGATCGGCTTGCAGTAAACCGACGCGTGAGCGATGTGGCTGCATCGCCTCGAACACGTCGTGACATCACTGCGTCGTCCCGCTTGCCCCCGGCCCGGCGCGTGAAGTCCGGCTGATCCTGGACCGACTGTGGCGTCAGCCGATGTGCTCGGCCAGGGACACAATGATCCCCTCCGGTCCACGCACGTACGCCATGCGCCAGATGTGCTCGTACTGGCCGATGCCGCCGACCAGGCCGTATCCGTCCGCGGCCAGCCCGTCGACGGTGGCCTGGAGGTCATCGACCTCGAAGGCAACGTTGCGCAGCCCGAGTTCGTTGGCCATCGCGGCGGGTGACCCTGGGTAGTAATCGGGCCGGACGAAGCTTGACAGTTCCAGCCGGGTTCCTCCGTCGGGCGGCCGCAGCATGACGATCTCGGTGCGGGAGTCAGGGATGCCGATGACAGTGTCCAGGAACTCGCCCTCAACGAACATCTGCGTGCCCTCGACCTCGAGACCGAGCCCGACGAAGAACGCCGTCACCGTGTCGAGGTCCGCGACGGTGATTCCGACATGGTCGAAGCGTCGTACGTGTGACATGTGGTCCATCCTCCAGCTACTCGTCTTGTCGATCCACTCCAGGGACGTGGCAGACCGGGCGGTCTCGACATTCGTCAGGCGCGGGGTGGCTATCGGTTTGCCAGATCCATCACAGTCCACGGCCAGCGACCTGCTCGGATCTGCTGGCTACGCTACTGCGATGCCCGTGGCCAACCGTCACGGGGCCCTTCACGTCCCTGGCGCCGCTCGCGATAGACAGCACCGGGGGGAGCGCTGCCGGGGTGCACAGAACAGGCCACTCTGGAGCGCCACCGCCACGACAGACTCCATGTCGAAGGCGAGCAGATCGCCTAATCGGGCGCCCCAGCGAAGTTGGACGTTGGCCAGAAGTCATTGATCAGACGGACCACTGGGGTCGTTGCGACCGAGCGCAACCGCCGCGGCAGGATCCGACCATCGTCCGTAATCAACCAAGTGTGGTGAACCGGCCGCCTCCGAACCTGGGTCGAAGGCCAGCCCATCCCGCTGGCGGCCCCTCCAGAACCTCCCATCCTGCCCACCTCTCCGCCACATTCCATCCACCCCTTCTATTACCCCTATTCACCGCTATTCTCCTTCCACCAAACAACCCCCAACAACCCCTTTACAGGCACCACCTCAAAGACCTAAAACCAACCCAGACGAACACGTTTGCAACCGTTGGTTGGAGGTAAGCGGGCCGGTGGCATGGATGCGGGTGATGGGGATCGACTCGGTGACCTACCACGAGCACACTGTCGCGGGGCGCTCCGACGACCCCGTGGCGGCCGCGGCGGCCTACTACGCGTCCCGTGGTGAGAAGCCGATCGCCTGGGGCGGCACCGGCCACCTGGGGCTCGGTCTGTACGGTCAGGTGGACCTGGACGACTACCGGGCCATCTTCGGCGAGGGCGGCGCCCACGACCCGGTCTCGGGGCGTCGGCTGGTGTCGTGCCGGCGGCCGGGGCTGGAGTTGGTGGTCTCGCCGCACAAGTCGGTGGCCGAGCTCGGTGTGATCGGCGGGCCGAGGACAT
Source organism: Actinomycetota bacterium (assembly GCA_030853185.1). Lineage (GTDB taxonomy): Bacteria > Actinomycetota > Acidimicrobiia > Acidimicrobiales > Palsa-688 > JALZAH01. The sequence continues at coordinate 3,707 of JALYVP010000006.1, forward strand.
GCACCAGATTGTCGACGCCGAACGGGACGCCACCCTGGCCTACCTCGACCGACTGGTCACCGAGCGGGGCGGCCGGCGGGGTCGGGCCCAGACGGTCACCCCGACGGGCGGGCTGATCTGGGCAATGTCGAGGCACGCCACGACCCGGGCCGGGGACCCGCAGGTCCATGATCATGTGCTGATCGCCAACGCCGTGCTGATGGGCGACCAGCGTGGTGGCTGGAAGGGACTCGACACCGCGTTCCTCCGAGACCATCTCCACACCGCGACCGCGGTGGGGCGGATGGCCGCGGCGAGGAGGGCAGTGGGGTTGGGGTATGGGATCGTCGCCGACCCGGGCCGTCTGGCCGGTTAGGTGGCTGGGCGATCGCCGGCATACCGGCCCGCGGTGTGCGAGGTGCACTCGACCCGCTCTGCCCAGATCACCGCCGCCGTCGGCGCTGACGCCTCGTACGCCTCCCGGTCGGTGGCCGCTCGGGCCACCAGGGACCGCAAGGCGGAGATCCCGGTGGCCGACCTGATGGCCGGCTGGCCGGCAGAGCTGACCGCCGCCGGCCACCCACCCGCCGACCTGGCCGCCGCGGTGACCACGGCCGGCGCCGACTATCGCCAGCACACCCCTGACCTCGACGGCTTGGCCGGCGAGTTACATCCACGCCGGCGAGGGCCTCGACAAAGAGCTGGTGGTCGAAGCCGCCGTCGACCTGAGCGGCCAAGGCCATCAGAGCCTCTCTGCTGTGTCGCCCTGTGGCGAGAATCCCGGCGAGGTCGAGATACCCTCGGCTGAACACCGCAGCCACCTTCGCCGCTACGGCGTCGTCCTCTGCCAGGACCGGCCCGACGTCGAGCAGGGTCGGCTCGTGGCCGCGAAAGTCAGCCGCGAGGTCAACCGAACCTTCCGTTCCTGTCTCGGGGTCGACCGCTCGGAGACGGGCGAACGTCGCTGCCCGACGGACCACGGTAACCTCCAAGCCAGCTCGCTGATAGGCCTCGACCAAGGCCTCAACCGCATCCTGGAAAGGACGCGGGGTCTCAACGATTCGTGAAGGTCCACGTCCTCGCTAATACGTTCCACGAGGCCGTAGGGCCTGCAACGCATACCCGCCGGCGAGGGCGAACCCGTAGTCCGCCAAGCTGGGGAGGCCCAGACGGACGAGGAAGTCCTGCATCTGGTCCACGAGCTCAGGCTGCCCGCACCAACTGCGGAAACCGCCCCTCCCACGCGTGGCGGATACGACGGGGAAGCCAGAGCCGGGACCAGACCTCGACCAGAGCGGCACCATTCACGTATCGCCCCACCTCCTCGGTGGAGGCGGCTTCTTGAAGAACAACCTCGTAGACGACTCTGCGGTCTGCGTCTTGACCGAGGTCGTAGGGACGCTTTGGTCCCCAGTCGATCGTGATCGGAAACTCGATGATTCCGGAGGTCGGGGCGCTGAGGTCAGCAAGGTCGGCCGGCGGGTCGGGGTAAGGCCGATGATCGGCGTAATGCCGTCGCTCGGGCACGACCTCCTCGCTACTGACCATGCATCCAGTCTGCCTGAAGCTGCAGGCCGGAGCGGCCCTCTCGTGGAGCGGATCCTTCTACAAACCGCTCTGAAGCCCTGGACCGAGGGCGCGGATCACACCGATTCGGCACTCGGTCACGCCCGAGGAGAGTCGAGTCCTATCGTCATGGTCATGGTCATGGTTCCGCCGCTGGAGTCGATACGGGGCCTCGGCTTACGTTGCGCTGCGATCACAATGGCTCTGGCAGGTCTGGGCGCCTGTGGCTCGCAGCACTCGACGCCCTCGCCCAACAGCGGTTCGATCGCCTGATATCCACCTGCCGACGGGCTGGGTTCGTTACAGCTACGGAAGCCTCAGCGTCGGCGCCCCAGCCAGCTGGAGGCATTCGGACGAGAGAGCGAACGCCAACTGCCCGGACCAGCATAGTGACATCGTGCTCGCCAGAAGTCTCCGAGCCATCCCAGCGTCCTCCTGCCTTCGGGCACGGTCGCTGACCAGCCGAGCGCAGTCATACTCGAGTGCTTCTCGGGCGACAGCGAATCACCTCTACTCCGGAGAACAGTCAACCACGATCGATGGAGTCGCCTTCGGACGCATCGGCGGCGGGACCAACAGCGGCCTCTACCTCCAGGGCAAGGACTCCGAAGGCGTCGTCCTCGCTCAACAGTCGAGTCGTAGTCCCGGTCTCGCTGAAGAACTCATCGCAACCGTCAAGCCGAGCGGGAGGAACTGCTGATTCAGCGAGCGGGCTGTCGGCGGCAAGTGGGTTCGGGAACCTTCGCACTTCTTTGCGAGCGGGTACATGTGCCGATCGTTGGCCCACGTCAAACAGGCTGTGGGAGCGCCGGTAACCGAATCAGAGTCCGGGTCCGGCAGGGCTAATCGGGTCGGGTCCCCGGTCGGCCCGGGGTCCGCCCGGAGGGTGAGCCTGGTCTAGGCGTGCACGCCTGGGTAGGTCAGGTATGACCCTTCGCCGCTCATGCCAGTCCATTGCGTCGTGTATGTCCAGGGTCTTTTCGAGCTCCCGGACCCGGCCGACCACCTGTGGGCTGGCTTCGAGGTAGTCAGCCCGAGCCTGCTGGGCCGAATCGAGTTCCTCCCCTTGCCAGGCGAGATCCGCCTGCAGGGCGGCCGAGCTGTTGGTCGTGCGGTTCGGCGGCCTGCTTCCAGGCAGCCTCAGCTGTTCGGAGCTTGGCGGCGCTGGTCTCGACGGCTTGGTGGTTCCGGCGCCGGCCGAGCATTCCCTGGTGCGGGTCCTCGGCCCGGCGCAGGGCGTCATTGTGGGCCCGTCGGGCCTGGACGAGGTCGAGGTAGGCGGACCTGCCCAGCGTGTGGGCCCACCGGCCGGAGCCGGCTTGGAGATCGGCCAGGTCCCGCTGCGCGGCTGCCTGCTGGTCTCGGAGGCGGGTGAGCTGGTCGGTTACATCTGGAGGGATAGCGGCGCGCAGCTGGTCCCGTTCGGTCCGCATGTCGGCCATGGCCTGGTGCGGAGCGGGCCTGATCGGTGACCCACTGCTGGCGGCGCTGATCGTCCCAGCCCCACGCCAGCCGCTCGAACGCGTCGCGAAGATCGTCGGCGGTTACATACATGTGGCTGCTTTGACAGGCGCGGCTCATGGCCACATACGCCAGTTCTCGGCCGCCGCCATCGTTGAGGACGTGGGCGGCGTCCACCGTGGTCCCCTGGGCCCGGTGGGCGGTGATGGCATAGCCGTGGGCCAGCCGGTCGCCGCCGATGTCGTCAGGACCCAGGTGCAGGGTCCGGCCGTCAGGGGTTTGGGCGTTCACCCATGGCCGTGTCCGGGTCGACAGCGGTCACGACTGGCGGCTGAGAGGTCACCCACGCCCCCTGGGGTCCGGGGGCCAGGGTGATGATCCGGTCCCCGGCCCGGTACGAGCGGCCGCCGGGGCGGTGAGCTCGGGGCCGGTGAGCAGCCCCACCCGCTCGAAGGCGGCCCGGGCGGCGGCGTTGAGGGTGTCGACGTTGTCCCGGCGGTAGGCCACCAGCAGGGTGTCCCGGCCGTCGGCGGTGTCGACCGCCCACGCCCGGATCATCGCATGCACGGCGAGGCGCCGGTCGGGAACGGGATGGACCCTGCCGTTGTGGGTGTACCAGGCGACCGCGGTCGGAATGTGCCCATCTCGGAGGTTGGCCAGCGCGGCCCGCTCCCCGGGGTCGGTTTGGCGGAGGTTGTCGCTCAGGGTCCAGCACCGGTCCGGGTGTCGGTCGGCTAGGGCGGTGAGGGCTCCGCCGGGGCCGATGGCCCCGAGTTGGCGGTCGTCGCCGACCACTATCACCCTCGCCCCGGACCGCTCCGCGGCGCCGAGGAGCCGACCCAGGTCGTCATCAGGGGTCATGGCCCCCTCATCGACCACCAGGACGTGGCGGTCGGACAAGACCAGGGTGCCGTGGTCGAGCCGCCAGCTCAACGATGCCACCGTCCGGGAGTCGATGCCGGCACAGTCGCCGAGGGCCTTGGCCGCCTGCCCCGACGTGGCCGTCCCCGATCACGCTGTAGCCGGCAGTCTCGAACCCGGCCCGGTCCGCGGCCAGGGTGGTGGTCTTCCCAGAGCCGGCGACCCCGACCACCACGTCGAGGCGGTGATCCCTACCACTCCGGTCAACAGGCCCTCGGCGACGTGGCGCTGTGTGTCGGTGAGCTGGCCGCCCAGCTCCTCCTCCAGGCCGGCGGCGGCGCACGCGGCCGCCTCGTCAGAGACGGCCGGACCGTGACCGGTGGAGAGGGCGTCGGCGAGGCTGGCGATGCGCTCCTCGTCGGCCAGTACACAACCGACCGCCCACACCTCCTCCCTGGTCCCGCCCACGACGGGAAGTGCGATGGCGTCGGGGTGGGCCAGGACCGTGTCGACCGCCGGGCCCAGGGCAGAGAGGGGGAGGCCTTGGAGGTGGGAGGCGACGGCGATGACCACGTCGCCGCGGGTGAATGTCTTGTCCCCGGCCAGCTGGCCGCCCGGCCAGCGGGCGGTGCTCGGGTACCGAGATCACTGCGTCGCTCGTCGCGTTCGTCGATGGTGGCGCGGATGGTGTTGGGGAGCTGCTGGCCTGGTTGTCGGCCGGGCATGATTGGTACTGGATGTGGACCGTCGAGTTGCTGAGCGCCGCTCCCCAGCACCTGGCCGCCGTGGCCAACCTGGTCGAGGAGTACGTCCGCTTACCTGACGCCTGGGCTGACCATGACGGCCCACCAGACCATCTCCCACTATCGTTTCGCGAGGAGTTCACCAGGCTGCCTGGGCGGGCTGTCCCACCAACCGGCGAGATGGCAAATCGGCGTGGACCATGCCGGGATCGCATTCGCCGCCGGGATGCTGGTTCCATTCGACGACGAACAAGCGGAGATCAAGAGGCTCTATGTTCGTCCCACCCACCAGTGTGAGGGCGTCGGGCGCGTCCTCGTTCAGACACTCCTCGACATCGCTCGCGACCTCGGTTACCGGGCCGTGGTCCTCGACGTCATGTCCGCACGGCCAGCCGCCGTTGGACTATACGAACGTTCGGGCTTCGTCGCCGTCCAAGCCTTTCGAACCTACCCTGCCCACCACGGCATGCGCTTCTATCGACGCTCACTTTAACCGGCTTCTAGCGTTGACCACCGCCTCATAGGAACGATGATCGGACGGTTGTTCGACAACCGAACGATGACCGGAACGGTCGTCCGATAGCTGATCGAGAAACGGGGAACGCCGGCGCATTTGGTGTAGCACCCTCTAGCGCGGGTGCTACACTTGGTGCATGCCGACCGCTCGTCCTCGTCACTTCGTGACCGAAACCGATGACCTCGCTGCCGCTCTGGATGCTGCTGGCCGCCGATGGCCCGGGTTGAGCCGATCGCAGCTGCTCGTGCGCCTAGCCCTCGCAGGTGACCAAGCCGCCCAGCAAGCACACGAAGAGCGACGGCAGCGACGGCTCACCGCCATTCAACAACACAGCGGGATCCTCACAGGCGCCTACGGACCGGACTACCTGCGCAAACTCCGAGAGGAGTGGCCGGCTTGATCGTTCTCGACGCCAGCGTCCTCATCGCGTACTTAGACGGTGAGGACGAACATCACGAGGCCGCGGAGGTGCTGCTGGTGAGCGCAGTCGATGACGACCTTAGGACCAACCCGTTGACGCTGGCGGAGGTGCTGGTCGTGCCGGTTCGAGATGGCCGACTGGAGCCCACGCAGACCGCTCTTCGCGACCTCGAGGTGGGCGAGTTGCCCTTCCCTTCCGATGCCGCCGTCCGCCTTGCCGAGTTGCGCGCCGGCACCGGGCTGAAAATGCCGGACTGTTGTGTCCTGCTTGCGGCTGAGGGCGCCCACGCATCTGTCGCGTCCTTCGACGAGCGGCTCGCCCAAACAGCCGAAGACCGCAACCTGCGAGTCCTCGGACGCTGACCCAACGTCATACCACCCAACGGTGGCGAGGCCGTCAGCCGGGGAGCGTCCCGGTACACGATCGTCGAGGTGATGGTTTCAGTGGCCATCGGCGCCTACCTTTGCGCCTGCTTCCCAAGTGGCGGCGACCACTGGGGCCGTCCGATGGTGGCGTATCACACCTAAGGCGATGGGCGCCGCGGCCAGACCGGCGACGCAGAACCCCGATAGCCAGATGGAGTCCGCCGGTGAGCGCCGCACCGCTTCGGTAGCCGTGGTGCATGAGGGTGTGGAAGTGCGAGGCGGCCATGGACGAGGCGACGGCCACGCCAATCGCACCCCCGAGGTCTGGGAGGTGTTGATCAAGCCGGCGGCGACTCCTGCGTCGCGTTCGGTGATCCCGGTGAGGGCGCCGATGGAGATGGGGGATGCAGGCGAAAGCTGTGCCGATTCCGGCGACGAAGAACGGGCCGGCCAGGTCGGTCCAGAAGTTCCCGTCGGGCGGGGCCTGGGTTGCCCACAGCATCCCGGCGCCGATGAGGGTCATGCCGAAGGCCATGACCGCCTTGGGCGAGGTGGCTTGGTCACGAGCTTGTGGGAGAGGCCGGCGAAGGCCAGAGAGGTGACCGAGGCCGTCATCCAGCCCACCCCGGCCAGGGCGGAGAAGCCGAGCACCTTGCTGCATGTAGAGGGTGCCCAAGAACACGAAGGTGAAGAAGCTGGTCCCGAGCAGGAAACCGACGGCGTTCGACCCGGCCACGCTGCAAAGGCGGAGGAGGCGAAGGGGCAGGAGGGGCGCGTCGACCTTGGTCCCAATCACGAAGAACGCGGCGAGCAGAACGGCGCCAGCTGCGAGCGTAACAACGGTCTGTGTGATCGTCCAGCCGACCTGGGGTGCCTCGGAGACGGCGTAGATGAAGTCCAGCACGGCACCAGTGATCGAGACGCCCCGAAGGGGTCGTAGCCGCGCCGGGCGCTGCCGGCCCGGCTCTCGGGCACTACCTTCGGGACCAGCATCAGTGCGGCTGCGCCGACGGGGACGCTGAAGAAGAAGATGTACTGCCAGCCGACGTAGGTGGTGAGGATCCCGCCGGCCAGGAGGCTAACTCCGTACCTGTTGTAGAGAAGACGTCGGGCCCTGAGTTTCGGGCCCCCAGGCGGTGGTCATGCGAGGTACATGTCCACGCTGCCAGGGAGGTCGCGGGTACGGGCTGACTCGAAGGACCTCACCTCCGGACGTGGGCACTCGCGCCGTCTCGCGACCAACTGTATCGTCGAGGTCATGAGTGACCACACCCCCGTACCGATGAGCGGCACTGCGACGTCGCCGTCATCGGCGGATCGGCCGCCGGACTGGCCGCCGCACTCCAACTCGGGCGCCAGCGACGGTCGGTGATCGTCGTCGACGCCGGCGAGCCGCGCAATGCCCCTGCCGAACGCACGCACGGCTACCTCGGTCGTGAAGGACTGCCGCCCTCGGAGCTGATCACCATCGGTCGTGAGGAAGTCCGCAGCTACGGCGGAGAGGTCCTCGCCGGTCGCGTCAGTCGTGTGACCCACACGGACGACGAGCACTTCCGCGTCGAACTCGTCGATGGCCACTCCATCGTCGCTCGTCGCGTTCTTGTCGCCACCGGTCTGGTGGACGAGCTCCCGGACATTGAAGGCCTTGCGGAACGCTGGGGGGGCGACGTCATCCACTGCCCGCTCTGCCACGGCTTCGAGGTCCGCGACCGGCGCATCGTCCAGATCGTCACCCATCCGATGGGACTCCACACCGCCGGGTTGTTCCGCCAGCTCAGCGCCCGGCTCACCGTTGTCCTCCACGGCCCTGTCGACGTGGACGACTCCGATCTCGACGTCATGCGGGCCGCCGGCGTGAACATCGTCCACGGTCAAGTGAGCCGCGTCGTCACGGGTGCCGACGGGCACGTCGCGGCGGTCGAGCTGGCCGACAAGGAGCGCATCGAAGCCGACGCGGTCGTGGTCGGTCCCGGGTTCCAGGCGCGCGCCGAACCGTTCGTGTCGCTCGGTCTCCGACCATCGGCGCACCCGACTGGACTCGGAGACTTCGTGGAGACGGACGCGACCGGGGCAATGGCAGTACCGGGCCTCTACGCGGCAGGCAATGTGACCGACCGGAGCCAGCAGGTGTTGCAGGCCGCCGCCGACGGCGGCCGGGTAGGCGCCATGATCAGCTTCAGTCTCGCCCACGACGACATCCGAGCCGCAGCCCGAGCATCCGCCAACGAGGCCGACTGGGATCACCGCTACGGGGCCGACCAAATGTGGAGCGGTAATCCGAACGGCACGCTGGTCGACGAGATCAGTGACCTCGCTCCTGGACGCGCGCTCGACGTCGGCGCAGGCGAGGGCGGCGACGCGCTCTGGCTGGCCAAGCAGGGTTGGTGCGTGACTGCTAGCGACATCTCGCGGGGCGCGCTCGACCGGGTCCACACCGAGGCCAAGCGACGTCGGTCTACGCGTCGAGTTCCATCACGCGGACGCAAACGCGCTAGATTCGTTCGAACCCGGAGCGTTCGACCTGGTGTCGGCGCAGTACGCAGCGATTCCCCGCACGCCCGATGGTCGCGGTGTCCGCAACCTGCTGAACGCGGTCGCTCCAGGTGGCACGCTGCTCGTTGTCAGCCACGATCTCGAGCCGATGCGTGCGTCGATCGACACGCTGGCCCACAGCCAGCTATTTGACCCAGACGCCTCCTACGCGTTGACGACGTCGCAGCTGCCCTCGCCGACTCATCGCTATGGGACATCGAGGTTCACGAGAAGCGACCCCGCCCGGCCAGGACTGCATCTGCTTCGCACCACATCGACGACGTCGTGCTGCGTACCCGACGCCGCGCCAGCTGACGAGACCCCAGGCCCGCTCCTCAACCTGTCCCACAGTCCCAGCTCCTTGGGGGTGGGCGGGTTGATCCTGTCGGCACAATCCGGCCGTGGGGTCATCCTGGCTCCTTCAGAACCTGGGAGGAGGGACATGGAAGAGTTTGCAGCGACGGGGCGTGCGGCCTGCATGTCGAGGCGGCCGGCTCTTGTGGCAGAGGCGTTGGAGATGGGGTCGAAGGACTCCACAGCGGACGCGGTGCTCAGGGCGTTCGGGCAGTATTTGTTCGACGAGCGGGCCTTGGCGTCGTTGACCGTTGGGTCTTAGGTGCTTCGAGCCCGCCGGTTCTTGGCGGGGCTTCCCGGGGGTGAGCAGCTCGCTGAGCTGACCCCGTAGGACGTCACTGCAGCGGTGCGCGAGTCGGCGTCAGCGTCGCCCGGCGTCCGCCGCGGCGGACGCCATCGCCGCTGCCAGGTCCGGGACCGTCTGGCGGGGGCCCGCGCGACCAGGCCGCCATCCACCTGGAGCGGTCCGGAGCGGACGGCAAGCAGGCGTCCGCACCTGCGCCGCCTCATCCCCTCAAGACGAGAGCCGAGTACGACCCGGCACTGGTGCGCGCCGCCGACGCAGGGTCTGCCGTCACCGCAGCAGAGCGCATGATCGTCCTCGCCGAGGCGGCTGTCGGAGGCCCCGGTGTGACCAGAACGTGACCTAATCTAACGAGTGGTCACGAGCGGCAAATGGTGCTGAGCGGGCTTTTATGGTCTCTTCCCTGGTGTTGGTGAGAAAAGTGTCTGATTCACACGTTCAAGATGGCAGCAGGGGCTCGAATCCCGTTGGGGGTTCGCTGGGGATGCGAATGCCATTCCCGGGGTGGCGTGGTGACTGCCCGCATCAGTGATCAGGTAAGCCTCGTAGTCGGCAAGCCGGTCGATGGCGGCCAGGAGTGGGGCTCCGGCAACGGCGAGGCCGGTGGCGAGTGCGTCGGCAAGGTCGAGGGCCGGGCCGGTGACTGTGGCCGAGGCGGCGACGCGTGCGGTCCGCCCGGTCACTGGGTCGATCATCTGGCCGGGGCGCTCGTAGTCCCCCGAGGTGGCGATGGCGGCTGTGACCTCGATGATGGCGGAGTATGCATGGGGCTGGGCGGGGTGGCGGATCGCCACATGCCAGGGCCGGGCGGGGCAGCCGGCCACGGCGATGTCGCCGCCGGCGTTGATCATCACGGTGGTAGCTCCGTCGGCGGTGAGGTGGTGGAGGGCGCGGGCGGCGGCCCAGCCCTTGACCAGACCGGTGGGGTCCACTCCGCCGGGCATGGCCCACGGATCGAAGGCGCCGGCGGTCAGCTCTCGGGCCAGTTCGCAGCGCCCGAGGACCTCGGCGATCAGGGCGGCGTCGAACGGCTCGAGGTCGTCGAGCTCTGCCTGGCCGGAACGCAGCCTCGACATGGGGCTGCTCGACGCTCATTGAGAGAACACCCGGTCGGCCTCGTGCAGTGAGCCGACGGCCGCGGCGAGGCCTCGGGCCGGTAGCGGGTGGGGGCTGGTTATTCCGACGATCGTGCCCATGACCGACTCGAGGTGAGTGCAGGCGCCGGTGCTCATGCCTTGAACCCGAGTTTGTCGAGGCCGTTCGTGACGGCGTCGACGAACGCATGGGAGGTGAAGGTGGCGCCCGAGACTCCGTCGATGTGTGCCGAATTGGCGGTGATCACCTGCTGGTCGAGCTTCGGGATGGCGTAGCCGTCGATCTCAGCCGAGCGGCCGTCGGTCTCGTTCAGTGTGGTGACCTTCGCGTTGGTGATCTTCGAGCCGTTCACGGTGACGGAGACGGCGAGGTCGCCGTAGCGGAAGGTCTCGTCGACGCGCCGGTGGTGGCCGAGGTCGACGCGCCGGCGGTGCTCGGCGAGCTCGTGGCGATTCCGGTGTTGCCCGTGGTACCGCTGCTGGCGGAGGAGATGGTCAGGTGGCTGCTCCCGGTGGGGAAGGCCAGGACCCCGGCGATGCCGGCGATGGTTCCACCGAGGACGAACTGATAGCGGCGCATGGAAGTTCCTCTGAGATTGGAGCTTCAGAGATCGAAGGATTCGCGGTGGATCGACGCAGGGGCGACCCCCAGGCTCTCGGCGGCGACCGCAACCCCCGCCGAGAACGAGTCGGGCCCGCAGAGGTACAGGTCACGGCTGGCCAGGTCGGGAACGACTCGGTGCAGGTACCGGGGATCGTCGAGACGATGCCGGGTGCGGGAGCCCACCAGCTCGACCATTCGGCCGTGGCGGGCACCGACCATCGAAGCCAGCTCGGCATGGTGGATCATCTGCTCCGGGGTGGATGCCCGCTGCAGAACGACAACGTCGATGTCGAGAGGCAAATCCTCGAGGAGGGCCCGCAGCGGAGTGATGCCGACGCCCGCGCCGACGAGGGCGATCTTGTGCCGGGTGCGGGCGGCGTTGGTGAACGCCCCGTAGGGGCCTTCTACGGCGATCCTCGTACCCGGGCTAAGGCGGGCGACGGCGGAGGTCGTGTCGCCCGAAGCCTTGATCGTGACCCGCATGTAGGGCGGGAGCGGCAAGGCCGAGAGGGAGAAGGGGTGGGCGTGCCACCACATGCCTGACACGAGGAATCTCCAGCCGAAGTATTGGCCACCCGCGACGGCCAGGCGGTCGAGGTGGTGACCGCGGACTACGAGCGAGTACACGCCGGGGCCCTCCGGCCGGACATCGACCACCTCCAGGCGGTGGTAGAGGCTTCGGGCGACCGGCAGCCCGATCCGGTAGACGACGACGCCGGCGGTGCCCAGCCACAGAAGCATCCACAGGGTCCGGGCGACAGGATGGCCGACGAGGGCCGTGCCGTCGAAGATCTGGTGTGGGACCGAGAGGGCCACGGCCAGGTAGGTGTAGAGGTGGATGACCCACCAGGTGTCGTAGCTGAACTTTCGACGCACGGCGCGAATGGAGACACCGGCGACAAGGACGAGCATGGTGTAGGCGACCACGGAAGCGAGAATCCAGCTCATGGTCGTGATGAGCGATCCGCCCTCGGACCAGAAGCCGATGTGGCCGGACTGGGCGTAGCCCAGGGTGGTGAGCACACCATGGGCGCTCAGCAGGAGCAGGGGGGCCCATGAGAGGCGGCGGCGCCAGCGGATGAGCCCGTCCTGGCCGAGCACCCTCTCCAACGCCGGGATCCGGGCCGCGAGCAACACCATCACCAGCAGCAGGTAGGTGCCGGCCATGGCCGACACATCGCCGGCGAGCGTAGCTGGCCCGCCCGGGGCGGTGACCGACTTCACCGTGGCCTGACTGAGCGGCAGGACCACCGACGCACCCAGGCCGATCCCGACTACGGTCGCCGCAAGGTCGATGACCTTCGGACGCTTCGCCGACTGGCGCCGGTCCGCGTCCTTCGACGAATCGAGTACAGACCGGCGGGCCGAAGGCATGGGCGGCGAGAAGGTCATGTCTCCACCATGGAGCTCCTGAGGTGCCACTGGGAGAATCCTCCAGACATCCTGGGAACCGCCACCTAAGGGCATCTCCGTACGAAGGCGACCACTGCGGAGATACCGAGAGTCCTCGTTCTCGGCCCGGCCGTCCAGACCTCAGGTTGTAACGTTGCGAACGTGTGTTGGCCGGACCAGATGCAGCCTGAGTGCCTGATCGATCGGTGCGCCCAAGCCCCGGCCGTCGTGCTCGGGCTAGCCATCGACGGAGTCAGCCCTCCGGATCCATACCACCAGCGCTGGCGCCGGGCCAGCCCGCGCACCGAGGCCATCGCGCCGTGAGCCTCCTCGGTCGTCTGCTGGTGCCGAGATCGATACGACGGGCCCGGCACCCCGTCCGCACCGTTCGCCGCAAGGTGACACCCCGCTCGGTCCGCCGGCTCAGCTACACGGTCTGGGGAGTGCGCCACCCCGTCCGCAAGGTCGAGTACCGGGCCGTCAGGCGGTCCCGCAGACGCCGGCGGTGACAGAGGAGCCCGCGATCATGGACTGGAAGCTCGAGCTGGGCTACGTGCAGCTGTCCCCACCCGGCTCGGCCTGCTCGGTCGTGCTCGGCGTCGGGATCACAACCATGGAACCTGGGAGCCTGCAAGGCCTCCAGATCGTGGTCGACGACGTCGAGGCCGCCCGCCAGCAACCCATCGAACGAGGGGTCGGGGTCAGCGAAGTCGACGTTCAGTCGTGGGGTTCCTTCGTGTCTCTCGCTGACCCCGATGGCAACAGCTGCTCCCTGCAGCAGGTACCGGCCCGCCGGAGCACAGCTGGCGCCGAGCTGCTTTACTCGCCGCATGGCACGGACGGGGAAGCTGTCCCTCGCGGACGTCTACGCCCGCATCCCCGAGGTGCACTGCAAGGGACTCTGCGAGGAGTCCTGCGGGCCTATCGCCATGTCCAACGACGAGGACCGTCGACTCCAGGAGCTGGGCGTGACCATTCCGTCGATGGTCGACAGCGTTGCCGCCGTCGACCGCGGCGAACCGTACTGGTGCCCTGCGCTCCGGGACGGCCGGTGCACCGTCTACGACGATCGGCCGACGATCTGTCGTCTGTGGGGAGCGACGAAGTCGATGCCGTGCCCGCACGGGTGCACACCGGAGAACGCCTTGAGCCAGCAGGAGAGCTTTGAGCTTCTGGCCTGGGCCGGGCGGGCCGGTGGTGGGGTGGCGTCCCGCTTGCTCCGTTCAGCGGGAAGGGACTCGACCGACGACCACAGCCAGCTTCTGGCCATGGCTGCGCGTGCGAGCCACGGGGGCCGCGAGGAGGAGCTGCGCCGGCCGCTCGCCCGGCCCTGGCGGGCCCTCCGCCGCCGTCGCCGCTAGCACGAGAGCCCGCCGGGCGGCTTCGCTCGTGGCCCGGGCTCTGGTCAGCTCGCCTCGGCATTGAGCCTCAACCATTCGGCACGCGCCATGCCGGCCCACTGGGCATGCCGGAAGGCAAAGAGATCCGCGGCCGCGGCACCGCTCCAGCGGGTGGGAAGCAACTCCCGGGGCAGCGCAGGGTCGATGGCGGGGAAGCGTCGCCAGGCGTGCACCAGGGCGATCTGGCGGGCGAGGAGGTGATCGGACCGGGCGACGCCGAACTCTTCGAGGAAGTTCTCGTACTCGCCCTGGACGGCGGCGAGGTCCCATGCCTCGCTGACCATGGTTCGGAGGTCGCCGACTCCGGGCCTGGTGGCGATGAACAGATGGGCGTCGTCGGCGGCGCCGGCGTCGCAGAGCGCCTGCCGGGCCTCGGCTTCGCGTTCGGGGTGGGTGCTGACCCAGAGGTGGGGTCCGAGTGTCCCGAAACCAGCCCAGCTCAACCGGCTCCGAAGGATGTGCCGGCCTTTCCGGTCCTTCTCGGGGACCCGGGCATAGAGCAGCAGCCAGTGCCCGTCCCAGTTGTCGTCCGGCCCGGTGAACGAATAGATGCGCCGAGCACCTTCGGTGAGCATCTCCGTGGCGGCGGGGGTGAGGTGCCACCGGGCCCGTCGGCCGAGGCGCTCTGCTGTCACCCAGCCGTCGTCCGCCGTCCTCAGGAGGGCTTGGCGGGCGGCCTTCTCCTCGACCCCGAGCTGACCCAGCACGCCGACCAGAGCCGAGGTCCATGCGGGTCCGTCCGAACCGAGGAGAAACTCACCGAGGACGGTGAGGAGGATCCCTCGAGCGCTGGAAGCCCCCGCCGCATGGTGCCGCGACAGTGACGAAGGCAACTCCATCTGATCGCCCGCGGGCTCGCCCATCGACATGGATTCCTCCTTGACCCAAGATATACTACAAACTCTTGACAGGACAACCGGAGCGCGTAGCCTGTAGAGGGTTCACGGAGTCAACGGGAGTAGGACGCATGGCTACTACGACGCAGGGCGCGGTGCATACGGCGGCAGAGGGGGTGGAGTTCCGTGTCCAACCGAGCGGCTACCGCCATTGGACGTTCAGGTGCGAGGGTCCCGTCGCCACGCTGGTGATGGATGTGGACGAGCACGCCGGTCTGCGGGAGGGCTACGACCTGAAGCTCAACTCCTACGACCTGGGAGTGGACATCGAGCTCTACGATGCCGTGCAGCGGCTTCGCTTCGAGCATCCCGAGGTCCGTACGGTCGTGGTGACCAGTGGCAAGGAGAAGGTCTTTTGCGCGGGGGCCAACATTCGCATGCTGGCCGGCTCGTCACATTCGTGGAAGGTGAACTTCTGCAAGTTCACCAACGAGACCCGCAACGGCATCGAGGATGCGACCGCCAGTTCCGGTCAGACCTACCTGGCGGCTCTCAATGGGACCGCTTCGGGTGGTGGTTACGAGTTGGCGCTGGCCTGTGACCACATCATGCTGGTCGATGATCGATCCTCCTCGGTCTCCCTCCCGGAGCTTCCGCTCCTGGGCGTCCTGCCCGGGACGGGAGGGCTGACCCGTGTGGTGGACAAACGCCATGTGCGGCGCGACCGGGCCGACTACTTCTCGACCAAGGCGGAAGGACTTGTCGGCAAACGAGCTGTGGAGTGGAAGTTGGTGGATGAGACGGTCCCCCGGCCGGAGTGGGACGAGGCCGTCTCCGATCGGGCCACCGAGCTGGCTGCCCGGTCTGACCGTCCCGCCGATGCGACGGGCATCGAGCTGACTCCCTTGGACAAGGAGCGCTCCGAGACCGGCATCGCCTACCGGCATGTCAGTGCCGAGCTCGACCGGGCTGCGGGCTGCGTGGAGATCACCGTCCACGGGCCGGCCGACGCCGCCGGTGACGACATGGCCCTCGCCCACCGAGAAGGCTCAGAGTTCTGGACCCTGGCCATGACCCGCGAGCTGGACGATCTGATCCTCGACCTGCGCACCAACGAGCTCGAGCTCGGCACGTGGATCCTCAAGACCGTCGGGAGCGCGGACAACGTCCTCAGCTACGACAAGCTGTTGCTCGACAACGCTGAGGACTGGCTGGCGAACGAGATCCTCCAGTATCTCAAGCGGACCCTCAAGCGGTTCGATGTCACCAGTAGGAGCCTGCTGGCCCTCATCGAGCCGGGAAGCTGCTTCGCCGGCTCGCTCCTCGAGCTCGCCCTGGCGTCCGACCGCATCTACCACCTGGCCGGCGTCTTCGAGGACGTCGACGCTGACGCTGACCCGGCCACCGTGGTCTGCGACGCCATGAACTTCGGGTCCTTGCCCATGGGCAACGGATTGAGCCGTCTGGGGACGCGGTTCCTTGACGACGCCGACGCCGTGGCCGCCGTCGAGGCCAAGGCCGGCGAACGCCTCGAGGCCGGCGAGGCCGAGAGCCTGGGTCTGGTGACGTTCGCTCCAGACGACATCGACTGGGAGGAGGAGGTCCGGATCGCCATCGAGGAGCGCGGCAGCTTCAGCCCTGACGCCCTCACCGGTCTGGAGGCCAACTACCGCTTCGCCGGCCCGGAGACCATGGAGACCAAGATCTTCGGCCGGCTCACGGCCTGGCAGAACTGGATCTTCAACCGCCCGAACGCCTCGGGTCCCGAAGGTGCCTTGGGCAAGTACGGCACCGGACAGCGTGCCGAGTTCGACAGAAAGCGAGTCTGAGCGTGACCAACGCCGCCGATTACACCGACAAGATCCCCAACAACGTCGACCTGCACGAGGACCGGCGCTTGCAGCGTGCCCTCGAGTCGTGGCAGCCGAACTTCCTCAACTGGTGGAAGACCATGGGGCCCACCCTGTCCACCAAGGACGTCTATCTCCGCACCGCCATCAACGTGGGGCGAGAGGGTTGGGCCCACTTCGGCCATGTGCCGATGGAGGACTATCGCTGGGGCATCTTTCTGGCGGAACGCAAAGGGGACCGTCAGATTGCCTTCGGCGAGCACAAGGGGGAGCCGGCCTGGCAGAAGGTGCCGGGCGAGTACCGCTCCGAGCTGCGCCGGCTGATCGTGATCCAGGGCGACACCGAGCCGGCCTCCGTCGAGCAACAGCGGAACCTGGGCGCCACCTCGCCCAGCCTCTACGACCTGCGCAACCTGTTCCAGGTCAACGTGGAAGAGGGCCGGCATCTGTGGGCAATGGTGTACCTGCTCCACGCCCACTTCGGCCGGGAGGGCCGTGAAGAGGCTGAGGAGCTGCTGCAGCGCAACTCGGGCAGCGCCGACGCGCCGAGGATCCTCGGCGCGTTCAACGAGGAGACACCCGACTGGCTCTCGTTCTTCATGTTCACCTACTTCACCGACCGGGATGGCAAGTATCAGCTGGGCACGCTGAAGGAGAGCGCCTTCGATCCCCTGTCGCGGACCTGCGAGTTCATGCTCAAAGAGGAATCGCACCACATGTTCGTCGGAACCACCGGCATCGACCGGATCGTGCAGCGGACGGTGCAGCTGATGAAGGAACATGACACCGATGACATCGCTGCCCACGGCGGGATCCCGCTGTCGGTGCTGCAGAAGTACCTGAACTTCCACTACAGCGTTTCGCTCGACCTCTTCGGATCGGAGACCTCCACCAACGTCGCCAACTACTTCACCGCCGGTCTGAAGGGACGGTGGTCCGAGGAGCGGCGCGAGGATGACCACCTGCTGAACGGCCAGACCATCTCGGTCGACTCGATCACCGATGACGGCGAGATCGGCCAGGCCGAGGTCGCCGCTCTGGTCGGGTTGAACACCGACCTGCGCCGGGAGTACATCTCTGATTGTCAAAATGGCGTCGACCGCTGGAACCGGACCATGGAGGATGCCGGGCTCTCCCACCGACTGCGGTTGCCCCACGTGGCGTTCAACCGTCAGGTGGGGGCGTATGCCGGCACCCAGACAACATCGGACGGCGAGAGGATCGCGGCCGAGGACTGGAACCGACGCCAGGGAGAGTGGCTGCCGACCGCTGCCGACCGGGAGCACGTGCAGTCGCTGATGCAGCCCGTCCACGACCGAGGCAAGATCGCCGGTTGGATCGCCCCGCCACCCAAAGGCATCAATGGTCAGCCGTTCGACTATGACTACGTTCACCTTGGCTAGGTCCAAGATCAGCCCCCAGCAGCTGGAGCGGCCACCCCGTGAGCACCATTGAGCGTGACCTAGCCGTCATCGGTGCCGGGCCGGCAGGGCTCTACGCCGCCTATTACGCCGGCTTTCGGGGCATGACCAGTGCCATCCTCGACTCACTGCCGGAGCCGGGCGGTCAGATCGCGGCCATGTATCCGGAGAAGCCCATCTATGACGTCGCCGGGTTCCCTGCCATCAAGGGGCGGGACCTGGTGGCGGGACTGGTGGAGCAGGCGGCCCGCTTCGAGCCGACCTACGTCCTCGAGGAGCGCGCCCGGACGTTGACGCGAGACGCGGACGGGATCATCGCGGTCGGCACCGAGAACGGAACCGAGGTGCGCGCCCGCGCCCTCATCATCAGCGGCGGCATCGGCACGTTCACTCCCCGCCCCCTACCCGCCGGCGATGAATGGCTCGGCCGCGGGCTGGCGTTCTTCGTTCCCACGTTGGAAGCGCACGCCGATCAGGACGTGCTGGTGGTCGGCGGCGGGGACAGCGCCTGCGACTGGGCGCTCAGCCTGGAGAAGATCGCCCGTACCGTGACCCTGGTGCATCGTCGGGCCAAGTTCCGGGCCCACGCCCACACGGTGGAGCAACTGCATGCCTCATCGGTGGAGGTGATCACCGATGCCGAGGTCACCAGCCTGTTCGGAAGCGGTCGAGTTGATCGAGCGGAGATCACCGCCAAGGATGGGACCACGGACATTCGCCCGGCGCACGCCGTCATCGCCGCCCTCGGCTTCACAGCCAACCTGGGACCGATCCGCGAGTGGGGAGTGGAGATCGTCGGCAACCGTTACATCTCGGTCGACACCAGGATGGCGACCAACCTCCCCGGCGTGTACGCGGCAGGCGACATCACCGACTATCCCGGCAAGGTGCGCCTCATCTCGGTCGGCTTCGGCGAGGCGGCCCTGGCGGTCAACAACGCCGCCGTCCAGCTCAATCCGGCCGAGCAGCTGTTTCCGGGCCACTCGTCCGACACCCAACCCGTGCCCGCCTGAGCAAAGGAGGAGCCATGCCCTATGTGATCTCGGCGGCCTGCATCGATACGACCGACATGTCGTGCATCGAGGAGTGCCCGGTGGACTGCATCTATGAAGGCGACCGCAAGCTCTACATCCATCCGGGGGAATGCATCGACTGCGGCGCGTGCGAACCGGTCTGCCCGGTCGAGGCCATCAGCCAGGACCGTCGGGTTCCCGACGACGAGGCCGAGTTCGTTGCCGACAACGCCCGGTTCTTCAAAGAGGCGCTCTCCGGTCGCGATGAGCCCCTGGGATCGCCGGGCGGAGCCGCCAACGTCGGTCGCCTCGGCACTGACACGGCCCTCGTGGCCGCCTACGAGGCCGACTGATGGCGGGCGAGCACGGAGTACCAGCCCGGGAGCTGAGCGACGTCGAGCTGGAACGCCAGGGCGTGCAGGCTCACGCCACCCGGCACTGGGTGTTCCTGCACGGCACCGCCGAACAGTTCCGCACCCATACCCAGCGGATGCTCGAGCTGGAGCAGGAGTACCTGCGCCGGCATCCGCAACGCACCTGGCAGGGCAGCGGCGGCGGGGATGGCACGGTTGCCACGACGATCGGCCGGGAGGCCCGCATCCGCGACCTGGTGCACACCCTGACCACCGAGGTGTTCAGTCTGCTCGATGCCAACGCTTCGGGAGGCGAGTCCGGCGCCGGCATCGGCGATGCCCAGGACGGGAAGGCCAGGCTGCTGGCGGCATTCGCGGCCGCACCTGACGGCGCTCTGCACAAGCTGGAGGCACACCAGATCGCCCGGAGCGTGGCATCCAACGCCCAACTCGCGGCCTCGCTCTACAAGCAGGACCCGCCTCTGCTGCGCGCTGACGGTGACCTGCGCGTGATCACTGACGCGGGTCGCGCCTGGCTGGCCGAGCATCCGGCAGAGTGATCCACGCTTCCGTCTGACCGGCGAGGCGGAGGAGCGGATCAGTTCCCGGCGGGCGCCGCCGCGAGTGTCCCCGCCGGAACCCGGATGTCGAGGGGAGCGTGCGCCGTGATGTACGTCCAGCAGGCGGCGAAGGTCGATCGGCCGTTGAAGATCGTTTCGATGCCGTGACGCATCAGCGCCAGGCGATCTTCGACGGCTTGGGAGCTGGCCGGCTGCCCGTCCACCTTCTGGGTCCCGCCGACCCAACCCAGCACGGCGTCGTGGTAGGCGGTGAGGAACTCGTACCATTCCTCGACCCGAGCGGTGATGGTCCGCTCCCGCACCTCAAGGTCGGTGAATCCGGCGTCCCTCAGGGCGCTCAGGTACTGCTCCAGCGGCCGGGGTTGGAGGAAGACGCGATCCCGGAAGGCGGCGTGGCGGTACATCCTCTCCCGATCCTCGACCGCGGCGCGGTACTTGGCATAACGGATGTCGTTGAGCACCAGCCCCTGAGCCAGGTCGTTGATGACCCAAACCGTCTCGTCGAGGATCCATTCCCCCGGCCGGGCTCGAGGGTTGCGGATGTTGCCCGAGTTGATGAGCAGGGTTCCGCCTGGACGGAGAACCTCGGCCCACCCAGAGGCCACCTGAGCCAGGTCGGGGTAGAGGTGCACGGCGTTGGCCGACACGACCGCATCCACGCCCCGCTGGACCAGCCCCGGGCTGAGCACCTCCGTCAGGCTCTGCAGCCGCTTCTCGTCCTTCAAGAAGCGCAGCAGCCGGACGGCTATGGCGGGATCATCGCGCCACTTCTCCAAGGCCACCCGCAGATACTTGGCTGAGCTGTCGACGATGAGATAACCGATGCTGCGGTCGAACACGCGCAACCGCAACAGGTCGAGCAGGATCCCGGTGCCGCCTGAGTAGTCGAGGAGGATGTCGCCGTCGTTGAGGATGGCTCCCAGCTCCTCGATGGTGGGGTCCATGTTGCGGTACCACTCGTGATGCTCCAGCTTGTCGTAGGTCAGCCCGGAGCGATCCAACGGGGCATGGGTCCATACGTCGTCGATCACCCGCTCGAAGTCGCCGGGCCACACGAACTGGCCGGCGGTGGAGCGAGGGGTGATGACCGGGCTGGACGCGACGCGCAGCAGATCGCAGAGGGCGGGGACCGCGCCGGAGCCCATCCGCCCCCAGCCGCACTCCGTGGCCAGCCCGAAGTCACTGACGAACTGGCGGGCGGCGGCAGCCAGACGCTCCACGCCCTCGAGGCCGTCCTCGAGGTGGACCACGCCGAGGTACAGCTCGGTGGCGGGAGACAGCCTGAGGCTCCCGAACGGCGCGAAGTAGGCCGCGGCCGCGTCGCGAGGCACCGGCAGGTGAAGCCAGTTGAGAGGACGGCCCAGGCTGGAGCACAGGGCGTTGGCGATCTCCACCAGCCGCCGGGCGTCAGTCGGCGGCGGACCGTGACGGTGCCCCTCGTCGCCGTAACAGAGGTGATACCCCAGCTCGACGTCTCCCGGCACGTAGCGGCTGAGACGTAACAGCCGCTCCAGGACGCCGGCGCGCACATCGGGGAACCAAGTGTCGACGTGACCTTCGAGCATGCCGAACTCGAAGTTGGTGTCCCATTGCACGGCGAGCTGGTCCGGGGGGATCACGGCCAGGATGGACTTCAGCTCCTCCACGAGGTGGGCTTCGTACACCGGCTCGATCACCGCCCGGTGATCGCGATCGACGAAGGCGCTGATCGGAGCCAGCGGGGTGGGCAGCGACACCTGGAAGCGACACCCGACCGGGATGCGACCATCTCGTTTGAGGCGGGCGAACACGCCGTACGAGGCAATGGCCGACTGGGCATATCCCAGGGCCCCGAAGACCAGATCTTCGGCCCGGGCCCCAGGCTTCAGCCGGAGCTGGGGCAGGGCCCGGTATCCACCTCCACGTGGCGGGCACACCTCGAACTCGGGACGCGAGCTGAACACCGGGTATTGCCAGACGATCCAGTCGGTACGCGGTCCGGTCTCGCCGTCGGAAAGACGCCGAACCCGGTCCCCGAGAACGTCGGCGGTGACGCTGAAGACCTCGGCCGCGTCTGCGAGAGGCACGCTGCCCACCAGGTGGGCCCCGCCCTGGAGCACCGCCCGCGCTCTGCCACCGCTCCCGTCGTCGCCAAACACATCACCAAGAGCGTTCATGCTCACGCGCCTCCTCGGTCACCGCGAGGGTCACCGGGTGCCCCCGGTGTCCCGGCCCTCAGATCCAGAGCGGTTCCCCGCACGGGATGGTACACCGCGGCCGGCGGCCGCTCGATCTTGACCGGTCCGATCCTGAACTGGGGGTGATGCCACATGATCGACGGCTCGGCGCCGTAGGGTCGGTCTGTACCGGCCTCAGCAGAGGCCGGCGCCCCAGGACCTGTGAGGCTGCCCGTGCACTTGGCCGAGATTTCCGCCGCTCGCTCCGGACAGGAGGCGGCGACCGGGTCGGCGCCCACTGCTCCCCCGGCCACGACCGTCGTCCTCGACACCAGCGTCCTGCTGGCTGACCCCGAATCGATCTTCTCGTTCGGGCCGGCGGACGTCGTCCTCCCCCTGAAGGTCATCGAGGAGCTCGACAACCACAAGGGTCGCTTCGACGAGGTCGGTAGGGCGGCGCGGGCCGTGGCCCGGCTCCTCGAGGAGCTCCGGGCCACCTCGCCGGGCAAGGACCTGAAGGAGCCGACGCCGCTGATCGGCGGCGGAACCCTCCGCGTCGTCATCAACGGCCTCAAGCTCGACCGGGTGCGGGAGCTCGGCTTGGACATCGAGAAGGCAGACAACCGGATCCTGGCCGCCGCCCTCGGCGTCGGGCAACCGGTCACGCTCGTCTCGGCCGATGTCAACCTGCGCCTCAAAGCGGCTGCCGTCGGCCTCAACGCCGAGGAGTACCGCCAGGTCAGGGTCAACTTTCACACCGAGGCCCATCCCGGCTGGAAGTCCTTGCCGGTCCCGGCCCGGCTGATCGACGACCTCTTCGACGCCGGAGGGCGAGGCCTCACCGACGGCGACCTCTCCGACCACGACAGTGAGGCGCTCAGGACCCTGGCCGTCAACGAGTTCGGCGTGCTCAACGCCGGGCAGCAGTCCGCCCTGGTCCGCCGGCACAAGGGCCGCCTTCACGTGCTGCCCCGCTCCATCGAAGCGTGGGGTCTCCGGCCCCGATCCAAGGAACAGCGCTTTGCCCTCGAGCTGCTGATGGATCCACGGGTGCCGATCGTCGGCCTCTCCGGGCGGGCTGGGACCGGCAAGACGATCCTGGCCATCGCCGCCGCCCTGGAGCAGACGTTCGAGCCTGGCCAGGCCCAACGTTACGACCGCATCATGATCATCCGCCCCCTGGTGGCGGTCGGCCGCCAGGACATCGGGTTCCTCCCCGGCGACAAGAACGAGAAGCTCGAACCGTGGTTCGCCACGGTCGAGGACACCATGGCCGCCCTGCGCGAGGACCTTGACCACAGCAAAGCCCGAGCCATGCTCGAAGGGTGGGTCGAAGAGGGGACGCTGTCGATGGAAGCGGTGACGTTCCTGCGCGGCCGTTCTCTCCAGCGCACCTTCATCATCGTCGACGAGGCCCAGAACCTGGAGCCGTTGACCCTCAAGACCATCCTGACCAGGTTGGGCTCGGGGTCCAAGGTCGCCCTGGTCGGCGATGTCTCCCAGATCGACAGCCCCTTCGTCTCCGAACGCACATCCGCCATCAGCATCCTCGCTGACCGGTTCTCCGGCCAGGACCTCTTCGGCCACCTGGTGCTGACCCAGGGGGAGCGGTCCCCCGTCGCCGACCTGGCCGCCGAGCTGCTCTGACGGAAATGGTCTGACGGACATGGCGATCCCCTGGCCCGGCCGATGAGGGTCGTCCTGGTCGCCTTGTTGGTGGCGGTGGCCGGGGTCATCGCCGCGGCCTTCTGGCGGAGGCGGGGTCACGAGGTCCCGGCGTGGGAGATCGAGAACGAGGCCAACGCCCGCTTCGTCCCGTCGTCCAATCCGCATCACCCCCGGTGTCCTCGCTGCCACGGAAGGGGGATGCTGGCGGGCCCGGCCGACAGGGAGTGCCCGGTCTGCCTCGGCCACCGACACGTCCGATTCGGCCCCGAAACCTGACGGGCGCGAGCTGGGGCCCGGTTTCGCGGGCCGCTAAGCGGCGGTGACCGTCCGCCCGACGTTCAACGCGTGACCGTCCGGTTTCTGTCGGCCATGACCGCCTTCGTCGACCCGAAGGAGAGCAGTGACCACCGCGATCGGGCGGCGAGGACCCCGCCGACGCAGAGGGCCGACCCGATGGAGAAGGCGGAGAGGACCGATCCGACCGAGCCGATCGAGAGGCACGATCCGACCGAGCCGATGGAGAGCACCGACCCCTTTGAGCCGATCGACAGCAACGAGTCCTCCGACCACAGCGACCAGGTGGAGCCCGGCGGTGTCGTCCCTCGCATCCCTTCATCATCCCGATAACCCGGCCCTCGCACAAGGGTTCGCGACGGCTGATGCTTCTCAGGCTTTGCGCAGTGCCGGGAGCAGCTCCCTCTCGGCCCAGGCGATGAACGGGGCCTGGGAGTCGGCGCCGACCTGCACCAGGGCCACGTGGGTGTATCCGGCCGTGGGGAAGGCTGCGATGGCCTTCACGAACTCGTTGACGTCGGATCCGCACGGGATCGACGCGGCGACGTCGGCGGGTGTCACGAACTGCGTGGCCCCGGCGAAACCCGCCGTTCCGGGGAGCTCGGCGTTGACCTTCCACCCGCCCGCGAACCAACGGAACTGGTCATGGGCCCGCGCCACCGCCGCGTCCCGGTCGGTGTCGAAACAGACCGGTATCTGACCGACCTTCGCCTTCCCGGATCCACCGGCACCTTCGAACAGCTCGACCAGGCGAGCTTGGGGTTCGACGCCGATCATGACGTCGGCCTTGGCGCCGGCCAGATCGCACGACGATCGCCCGGACACGGCGATGCCGAGCGGGATGGGCGAATCCGGCAGGTCCCACAGCCGGGCCGAGTCCACGTGGAAGTGCGTCCCCTCGTAGGTGACGTAACCGCCGGCCCACAGCGCGGTGATGATGTCGACGGCCTCGCGCAGCATGGCGTGGCGGGTGTTGACCGGTGGCCAGCCACCTCCGGTCACATGTTCGTTGAGGTTTTCCCCGGCACCCAGGCCCAGGGTGAAGCGATTGTCGGACAGCAGCGCCACCGTGGCCGCCTTCTGAGCCACCACCGCCGGGTGGTACCGCTTGATCGGGCAGGTCACGTAGGTCATCAGCCCGATCCGCTCCGTGGCCTGGGCGGCGGCACCGAGGACACTCCACGCGTACGGGGCGTGACCCTGGGCATCCAACCACGGGAAGTAGTGGTCGGAGATCACCGAGAAATCGAAGCCCGCCGCCTCGGCGGCCACCAGATCGTGGACCAGGGCCTTGGGGCCGGACTGCTCGCACATCATCGTGTAGCCCCATTCGGTCATGGCCACGATCCTTGTCATCGACGGACCCCTCCTTGGTACCCCATGCGGTGGCTGCCGACTCCACATCCGGTGTCGATTGGTCCTCTGCCGCTGCTTGCGCTACACCTGTTAGCTCATGTGTGGCATAGCAGCCCAATGGGGTCGGCCGGACCGAGCGTCAGGCCGGCGCATGCTGGACCGCCTGGTGCACCGCGGACCCGATGACCGTGGCGACCTGACGATCGGCAAAGCGTGGCTCGGGCACACCCGCCTGGCCATCGTCGACATCGACGGCGGCCATCAGCCCATGACTGTCAAGGACGAACGGGTCGGCCTGGTGGCCAACGGTGAGATCTACAACCACGAGGCCCTGCGGACCAACCTGGACCTGGCCCACCAGGCTCGGCCCGCAACCTGGCAGACGGACTGTGACAGCGAGGTGGTGCTGCACCTCATCGACCGGGAAGGGCCCGCTGGGCTGGCCCGGCTTCGTGGCATGTTCGCCTTGGCCTTCAGCGACGGCCAGGACCGGTTCGTGCTGGCCCGTGACCCGGTCGGCATCAAGCCGTTGTACTGGGCCCGCCACGGGGGCACCGTGGTGGCCGCTTCGGAGTTGAAGGCCTTCGATCCTCCGATCCGGCCGTGGGTGGAGGCGTTTCCCCCCGGTCACTACTGGACCCCCGCCGACGGCCTGACCCGATTCGCCTCCGCCGTCCCCGATCGGGTGCGCCAGCCGCTGGATCGCCCGGGGTTGACGGACACCGAGGAGCTGGAGGAAATTCGCGACGTCCTGGTGACCGCCGTCGATCGACGGATGATGGGCGACGTGCCAGTCGGCTGCTTCCTCTCCGGCGGGCTCGACTCGAGCATCATCGCCGCCATCGCCGCCCGGTGGGCGAAGCGTCGAGGCCAACGGCTGCAGACCTTCGCGGTGGGCACCCACAACTCTCCCGACGTGGCTGCCGCCCGGTTGGTGGCCAAGGTTCTCGGGACCAACCACCACGAGGCCATCCTGTCGGCCGAGGAGAACCTGGATGTGGTTCCCGAGGTTGTCCGTTCCATCGAGCACTTCGACCCGTCGCTCGTTCGCAGCGCCGTCGCCAACTATGTCCTGGCCGAGCTGGCCGGCCGCCACGTGAAGGTGGTCCTTACCGGTGAGGGCGCCGACGAGCTCTTCGGTGGTTACGAGTACCTCCATGAGGGCGACTACGACCATCCCGAGCAGTTGCACACCGAGCTGGTCCGCTCCATCGAGGAGCTCCATGGCCTCAACCTGCAGCGATGCGACCGGGTGACCATGGCCCATGGGGTCGAGGCCCGGGTGCCGTTCCTCGATCTCGATGTCATCGAGACGGTGCTGGCCCTCCCGCCCGCCCACAAGGTCCCGACGGGCGGTCGTATGGAGAAGGACCTGTTGCGCCGAGCCTTCGAGGGGTGGATCCCCGACTCGGTGCTGTGGCGGACCAAGGCGCAGTTCGGCGACGGCTCCGGTGCTGCGTCAGTCCGGGTGACCGTCGGCGACAGCGTGAAGCCCAGCGACTTCGACATCGAACGGGTGGCCATCGACCCACCCCTGCGGACCCGTGAGGAGGTGGCCTATCACCGCATCTGGCTGTCGGCGCTGGCCCCGACCCGGCCCGAAGCAACCCTGTCTCGCTTCGCCACGGCCTGATGGCCGCATCACCGGATGCCGTCACCGCTCCGGGCCCGGCCCCGAGCGACGTTCACGCCACCACGACGGTCGAGGCGAGGGTCCCGTCGTCATGGAGGTACAGCACCCGGGCACCGGTTATCCCGTCGGCCCGGTGCTCGTAGCGGGCACCCTCGTGGGCGATCGCCCCGAGGGTCGACGGGCAACCCAGGAGGGCCATGCCGCCTGGACCCTCGAAGTCGAACAGCTCGTGGACGTGGCCGGTGATCACCGCCCGGACATGACGCCGAACGCCCAGGCCCTCCACCAGCTCCACCGCCCCGTCCAGACGGAACCACGGGTGGGTGCTGCGCGACCGCGGCGGATGGTGGATGGCCACCACCGTGGGCCGGTCATCGAGGGCGTCGAGGGCCGCCAGGGCGGCGGTCACGTCCACGGTGCCGTGCACCTGCTCCGGTCGCGACGAGTCCAGACCGACGATCCGCCAAGCTCCGACCTCGGCGATCGTCGACTCGCCGAAGGCGGCCGCCACCCCCTCGGGCTTGTCGTGATTGCCGGCCAGGGCCAGGATCGGCGCGCCGAGAGGCTCGAGGATCTTCGCCAGGCGGGTGTACGCCGCCGTTGAGGCGTCATCGGCGTCGTCCCCGGTGACCACGACCAGGTCCGCCGGCTGGCCGAGGGCCGACCAGGCGCCGAGCACCACCGCCAGCCTGCGATCCGGGTCGACGCCGCTCACCGGCCCCCCCGGGGTGGCGGTCAGGTGCGTGTCGCTCAGCTGCAGCACGGTGGCGGTCATGACCATCCATCATCGCCCGGGCGACGGGGGCGGTGCCACCGGGCGGCGCCTGCCCGAGCGGTTGGCGGCGGCCAGGGTCAGGGCATGGGCGCGAAGGGCGTCGCGCAGCTCGGGCGGGTCGAGGACGGTGGGGGCGATGGGCAGACCGGCGAGAAATCGGACCATCCGCGCCGCCGACGCCCCGCCCACCTCCACGACGGTGCAGTCGTCCTCCGTTGCCTCCAAGGTGCCGATGGTCCTGGGCAGGAGACGGGCCACCTCGTCGAGGGGCGCATCGAAACGCAACCGGGCCTGGAACGGGTAGAGGCGGGTCCGCAGGCCCTTGCTCACCATGGCCACGGCATCGGGAGGATCGACCAGCTCGAAGCGGGTGCCGAGGACCTCCGGGCGGCTGAGGCGGTCCACCCGGAAGGTCCGCCAGTCCTGGCGATCAAGATCTCGAGCCACCAGGTACCACCGCGGCCCCACCCGGACCAGCCGGTAGGGCTCGACCAGCCGGCGGCTTCCCCGACCGGTGCGATCGGCGTACTCGAAGCGGACGCGCTCGGACCGGGCGCAGGCCTGGCCCACGTCCACAAGGACCTGGGACTCGACCCGCTCTGCCTCCGGGCCCATCATCTGCGCCGTCGCCTCGTGCAGGGCCCGGACCCGGGCGGCCAGGTGACGGGGCAGGATCTGCTCCATCCGGGCCAGCACCGACAGGGCAGCCTCCTCCAGGCCCGTGACACTGCCGTCGGCCGCCACCCGCAGCCCGAGGGCAACCGCCATGGCCTCCTCGTCACCCAGCAGCAGGGGTGGCATCCGGCCCCCGCGGCCCAGCTGGTACCCGCCGGCCACCCCCGGGCTGGCCTCGACCGGATAGCCCAGCTCCCGGAGACGGTCCACGTCGCGCCGCACCGTCCGCACCGTCACCCCGAGACGCTCGGCCAGTGCCGCGCCCGACCACGACGGTCGGCTCTCCAACAGGGCCAGAAGTCCGAGCATCCGGCCGGGCGTGTCACTCATGACTCCACATTCTTCCTCATTGAGGACAGATCCTGTCCGCATGGCCTCGTACCGTCAGAAGCGCCCATCGAGCAGGAGGACGTCATGACCACCCTGGAGCCCACCGTTCCCATCTCCGCCGCCACCGCCATGCCTGTTGCCGGCGGCGAACCGGATCCGCGCCGCTGGCGGGCGCTGGGGGTCCTGGCCCTGATGCAGTTCATGCTCGTGCTCGATATCACCGTCGTCAACGTGGCCCTTCCCCACATCAAGGCCGATCTGGGCTTCTCCCGGTCGGGGCTGACCTGGGTGGTCGATGCCTATGTGCTGATGGCCGGCGGGTTGCTGCTGCTCGGGGGCCGGCTGGCCGATCTGGTCGGCCGGCGCCGGATGTTCATCATCGGGGTCAGCGTGTTCGCCGCCGCCTCGGCCCTCAGCGGGGCGGCGGTCAGCTCGGGGATGCTGGTGGCCAGCCGCTTCGCCCAGGGCGCGGCCGAGGCCATGGCGGCGCCGGCGGCGTTCGGGCTGACCGCACTGCTGTTCCCCGACGTCCGGGAGCGGGCCAAGGCGCTGGGCATCTTTGGGGGTGTCGCCGGTCTGGGCGGCACGCTGGGCCCGGTCATCTCCGGGCTGATCCTCCACAGCCTCTCGTGGCGATGGATCTTCTTCGTGAACATCCCGGTGGCCGTCTTCGCGGTGGTGGCCGTGCACCGCCTGGTGGACGAGAGCAGGGCGGACGCCGCCACCGTCGACGCCGTCCGCAACCGGCCCGATCTGGCCGGCGCAGCGCTGGCCACGGGGGGTCTGATCTCGGTGGTCTATGGTCTGATCGCCGCGGCCGGCCACCCGTGGGGGGCGACGTCGGTGGTGGCACCGATCATCGTCGGCGTCGTCGTGCTGGGGGCGTTCGTGGTGCGGGAACGCACGGCCGACAACCCGCTGGTGCCCCTGCGGTTCTTCGCCAATCGCACCCGGGTGACCGCCAACCTGGTCACCCTGTTCTTCTCTACCGTGTTCTTCACCATGTTCTTCCTCCTGACGCTGTTCTGGGAGCAGACCCAGCACTACTCGGCGTTGAGAACCGGTTTCGCCTACCTGCCTTTCGGCGTGGCGATCGGTTTGGGAATTGCCCTGTCGAGCAACCTCGTGCCCAGGATCGGGGTCCGGCCGGTGTTGGCCGGCGGCTTCGTCCTCGGGGCGCTCGGCATGCTCGACCTGAGCCGGATCACCGTGCACGGTTCGTACCTGACCCAGGCGCTGCCGGGACTGGTCGTGATGGCTCTGGGATCGGGCCTGTGCTTCTCGGGGTTCGCCAATGCCTCCGTCCATGGCGTCTCCCAGGCCGACGCCAGCCTGGCATCGGGTGTGCAGAACGCCGTCCAACAGGTCGGCGGGGCCATCGGGCTGGCCGTGCTTGCCACCCTGGCCTTGCGCCACGCCGCTCACGCCGTGGCGCAGGGCACCGCCCCCATGGTGGCGGCGACCGACGGCTATGTGCTTGCGTACCGGATCGGAGCGGTCGTCCTCGCCGTCGGAGCCGTGCTCGTCGTCGTGCTCATGGAACGGGTTGTGCCGGCAGGGGCCGGGTCGGTGGAGGTGCCGGCCGACACCGACCGATAAGGATGGGACCGGCCGGACCCCTACAATCCGGCCCATGCTTACGAAGGCGAATGCTCCGGCGAGACCCAGCGGTGGGCGCGGCTCGCCCCGATGGGACAGTCTCCGGTTCGGTCGACGACCGTTCGGGGGCCAACCCGCCATCGCCGCAATCGCCGTCGGGCTCATCGTCGCCGTCGTCGTCACCGGGTGTGGCGGACCGGGGCCCAACGGGGAGGCCGGCAAGGCCGGCCGCCAGATCCTGGCGGATGCCCAGAAGGCAACGATGTCCGCCCCGACGGTGCACGTGTCGGGGTCGGGCAGCACGTCCACCACACCTCTCAAGCTGAATCTGGTCGCCGGGCAAGGCAAGGGAGGTGGCACCATTACCTCCGGGACCAGCGTCCTCAACTTGGTCCTCGACAAGCAGAACATCTTCATCAAGGCCGACGCCGCCACCATCCAGTCGCTGAGCGGCAATGCCGCCACCGCCAGCAGCGACGCCAACAAGTGGCTGCAGACCAGCAGCACCAGCAGCGGCTTCACCGGCCTCAGCCAGCTGCTCGACATCACCCGCCTGCCCCAGAGCTTCACCTTTGGCGGGGTGCCGACCAAACAGTCCGCCACCACCTTCGCCGGGGTCGCGGTCGTCCCGGTGTTCGACCCCAAGAGTGGCGGCACCCTCTATGTGGCCACGGCTGGCAAGCCCTACATCATCGGCATCAAGGGCGCCAAGAGCAACGGGGGCGCCACCTTGACCTTCGATCACTACGGGACGGCCACAGTGCCCGGGGCTCCGCCCAACCCGGTCCTGCTCCCGAACGCCTCGGGCTGACCTCGGCCCGGAGCCCGGGGATCCGCCAGGACGCGGCCGACCGGCCCTGGGCACGCAGGGTGGGCGCCATTTCCTGATGGTACGGGCGAGAGCCTGCTGCCGACCTCAGCAGGGACGCGGGTCCCAGGGCTTGACGTCGTCCGTCGAGGCGCTGGGCGTGGGATCGAGGGCCGTGCCCCCGTTGAGGTTCTGCACCGTCCCGGGCCCTCTGGTCGTCGAACCGGACGAGGTGGCGTTGCCCGCGCCTGTCGTGGTTGGTGTCCCCGGCGTCGCGACTGAGACCGCAGAGCCGACCTCGACCTTGACCGTCCCGGGCGTCAGGGACGGGACGGGGCGCAGCATGGCCGATCCCCGCAGTTGGTTGAGGACGGCCACGCCTTCTGCCACCTGTCCCGGTGCGTAATCAACCCAGGTGGGCGACGTCGACGACGGCACCTCTCCTTGGGTCACAGTCGTCACCGGGAGTCCGGCGGCGCGCAGCCCCGAGGCTGTTTCCGCCCCTGTTGAGGAGCTGTTGGTCACGTTGTCCACCTCCACCCCGACAGGGGTCACGGGTGGGGGGAGGGCGCCGGAATCCCAGGCGGCGATGACCTGGTTGTCGAGGGGCTGGTTGGCGAACTCGACATCGCCGATCGCGGCGCCGGCATAGGAGTACCCGGACGCGTCGCCGACCTGGTTGACCGGCAGGGTGGTCTGTGGTGCGGTGTTCGGGTTGAGGTGGCGGTAGTGGGTGGCGAGGGTCACCAACTGGTCCCGGAACCCGGGATCGACGGTGATCTGGTTGATGATGCCGTCGATGAATCCATTCGCTTTGAACGGGTTGGTCACGCCTTGTGACATTGCGGTCGAGACCAGCTCCCGGAGAAAGGCGTGGTCCCGCACGATGCGGGACAGATCGGACTCGGGATCGTAAGGCCAGGAGGAGTGATCATTGGGGCTGACGCCCGGGGGGTCGTACTGGAGGTGCCGGGCGCGGACCAGGGCCAAGGCGTCGGATCCGCTGAGGTGCTGGCAGCCGGTCGTCTTGATGTCGAGGCCCGAGTAGCTGTCGTAGACCGGGTCGGGGAAGTTCATGTTGATCCCCCCCAGGGCGTTGACCGTCCCCTGGAAGCCGTTGAAGTTGAGCTCGACGAAGTGGTTGATGGGGATGCCCAGGTCGGAGGTGATCGCCTGGATGAGGTTGTCCGGGCCGTTGACCCCATCGTTGAGGGCGGCGTCGATCTTCTGATACGGACCGACCGGGCTCCCTGCCGGCTGGGGAACGAACAGGTCACGCGGGATGGACAGGATCGACGCCGTCTGCTTGCTCGGATCGAGATGCAGGACCATGATCACGTCGCTCAGCGACCCGGCCAGGTCGGTGGGTGATCCGTAGATCGTCGTGCCCAGGCCGGCTCGGGTCTGATTGCCTATGAGCAGGATGTTCTCCGGAGCCAGACCGGCGGAGCTGTCTGCTGGTCGACCCACCGGTTGGGTCAGGTGAGGCGCGGCCTCGGTCTTGATGGAGCCGACCTTCGACTGAACGTAGGC
>JALYVP010000067.1 GCA_030853185.1 Actinomycetota bacterium
ACCGACCGGGACGCCGTACCCGATGACCTCGACGACGCCGCCGAGCGAATCGCCGACCTTGGCCGCCGCCTTGATCTCGGCCACCATGGCCGCCTCCGCGTCGGGGTCGAAGCACCGGACCTGGGAGGCGTCGATGGCGTCGCGGTCGCCCGGCTGGGGCCGATGCACCGCCTTGGTCGCCACCGCCCCCATGGCCACCACATGGCTGATGACGCTGATGCCCAGCTCGGCCAGGAGAGCCTTGGCCACCGCCCCGGCTGCCACCCGGGCCGCCGTCTCGCGGGCCGATGCTCGCTCCAGGACGTTGCGGGCGTCGTCGAAGCCGTACTTCTGCATGCCAGGCAGATCGGCGTGGCCGGGCCGCACCTTGGTGAGGGGCTTCTCGGTGCTCCCCGGGGCCGGGGACATCTCGTCCACCCACTTGGGCCACTCCGTGTTGGCGATCACGATGGCGACCGGCGACCCCAACGTGCGGCCGTGGCGGACCCCGCAGAGCAGCGTCAGCTCGTCGCGCTCGAAGCGCATCCGAGGGCCGCGGCCGTAACCGAGACGGCGGCGGGCCAACTCGTCACCGATGGCCTCGGTGGTGACGTCGAGACCGGCGGGAAGCCCTTCCACGGTGACGACCAGGCCCTGGCCATGCGATTCGCCGGCGGTGAGGAAGCGCAGCACCCTGTCATGGTAGGCCACCGCCCCCAGACCCACCGTCCCTTCAGCCGGGAGGCGACGGCGCGCTGAGTCGCCGGCGACTCAGCGATAGCCCTCCCACACCGCCCGCTCGTCGCCCCGGGGATCATCGACAACCTCCGACCTGGTGGCAAAGGTCATCGTCGGGCGCCGCTGCAGGTCGTAGGACGCCCAGCCCGGATCGCCGTCGGTGATGAAGTCCACCCAGGCCCGGTGCACGGTGTCGGCCAGCGCCTGGGGCACGTCCTCGCCGGCTGAGAACAGGCTGGGGGCGCCTACTCGGTCGAGATGGTCGAACACGAACGGCAGCTCGATGGCGTGGCAGGCGCCCAGCTTCCCGTCGAAGGCCGACGAGCCCCAGGCGAACTCGTAGGCGTAGCTCCGCCCGTCCCGCCGGCTGCGCGCCTCGGCCAGGCGGATGGCGGGGATGCGGAAGAACCAGTCGGACCCCAGGTCGCAGAGGACCTCCCCGGGCAGCTGTCCCGGCCGGTTGGCGCGGTAGAGATCGGTTGCACCGGCGGGAGCCGACCACCCGGCCGCGGCCAAGGCCACGATGTTGTCGTCGATGAGCTCGAGCATGCCCGTGGGGACCACGAACAGCCGCTGCTCGTCGCGGTTGGTTCCCACCAGCAGATCGACTTCCGCGCCACCGCCTGCGGCGATCACGTCAATGGGCAGCCCCGGGAGCACCTCCCCGTCGATGACAGGCTCGAAGACCATGACATTCCTCGCCGCCTCCCCCCACTTGTCCGGGTCGGGGTCCCGCTGGGGGGCGGCGGCCAGGTCGTTCTGAGCCCGAAGCAGGCGGTCGAAGGCCACGCCGGCCATGTCCGTCGCCGTCGGGGCCACGCCGAGATCCTCCGCCAGGTGAACGGCGAGACGCCGGGCGGTGGCTTCGGTGAAGGCATGATGGCCGGCGCCGCTCTCGGCGATGGCCCGGTGGAACAAGCCGGCCGCCGATGGCATAGCCAGCAGCGAGGCGACGCTCATGGCGCCCGCCGACTCACCGGCGATGGTGACCCGGTCGGGGTCACCTCCGAAGGCGGCGATGTTGTCGCGCACCCAGCGCAACGCTGCGACCTGATCCAGCAAACCCCGATTTGGGGGCGCCCCCTCCAGCCACGCGAACCCGTCGATCCCGAGCCGGTAGTTGATGGTGACGGTGACCACGCCGTGGCGAGCGAAAGCGTCGCCGGCGTAGTCGGCCACCGCCCCCGAGCCGTACTGGAAGGCCCCACCGTGGATCCACACCATCACCGGCAGCCGGCTCGGCCCCGGGTCGGGGGTCCACACGTTCAGGTTGAGGCACGCCTCACCGTCGATCGCCGGTTCGGGCAGCAACCGGTCGATCGGCGCCGGGTACCCGGTCTTGAGGGCCGTCGGTCCGTACGCCGTCGCCGGGCGCACACCGTCCCACGGCGGGACGGCGGCGGGAGCTGCGAAACGGCGCGAGCCGTACGGGTCGGCGGCGTAGGGGACACCGAGGAAGGCGACGACGCCGTTGCTCTCGATACCCTCGACCTTCCCCGCCGCGGTGGAGGCGGTGAGCGTCGTCACGGACGCCGCGGCGCCAGCGGGGACGTGGTGGACGTCGTGGTCGGCCGGGTGGTCGCGGTGGTGCTCGGCGCCGACGTCGGTGGCGGACGCGGAGCCGTGGTCGGCGCCGCCCCGGGCTCGGTTACCGGCGGCATCCCGGGGGGCGGGGCGGCCTGGGATGGCACCGCACCGACGTGGGAGATGACCGCAGGTGCCGTGGTGGCGGCGATCGGGGCCCGGGACGGGACCGGCGTGCCTGGCGTATGAACCCGGCCGAAGCCGACCAGGTCGGAGTACCAGATCGACGACACCCGGACCACGTCGCCGGTGTGGGGGGCGTTGATCATCAGCCCGTCACCGATGTACATGCCGACATGGTGGACGTCGGCACCGAAGAACACCAGATCCCCGGGCCGCACGTTGGAGAGGGGCACGGGTACGGCGTAGTTGTCCTGGTCGATGGCCACGCGAGGGATGGCCACACCAGCCTTGTTCCAGACGAACTGGGTCAGGCCGGAGCAGTCGAAGGTGGTGGGCCCGGTGGCGCCGTAGACGTAGGTCTTGCCCAGCTCGGAGAACAACCAGGTCAGGGCCACCGTCGAGGTGGCGACAGGCGCCGGCAGCGGGACTGTTGGGGTGAACTGCAAGGACGACCCGGCGGCCAGGTTCTGGCCCGCCTGTTGGGAGACGGTGGCCGCCTCGCTCTGGAGGGTGCGGGCGGTGGCCGTGTCGAGGGTGGCCAGCTCCCCTTTCATGGCCGTGGCCTGGCTGGCGGCAGCAGCAGTGGCCTGAGCGGCCCGAGCGGCGTCGGCGTCGGCCGCCACCTGCGCCGTCCGGGCTTCGTTTGCCGCTTGCTGGGCCTTGGCGGCGGCGTGTTTCCGCTCGGCCAGGATGCCGCTCGGGGACAGAGCCACCTGCTCGCCGACCACGGCCGCCATGACCGCGTCGCCGTCGCCGGCGGCCAGGTTGGGCACCGCGGAAGGCCGGCCGCTCATGTAGAGGCTGAGCGTGGCCGACCGCAGCGCGCCATTCAGGCTGCTGGCACTGGAGCTGAGCTGGCCTGCCGCCACGATGGCCTCGCCGGCCCGCTCGTCGGCCGCCGCCGCCGCCGCCGATGCCTGGGCGGCGGTGACGGTGTCACCGGTCACATTGGCTTGCAGTCCCGAAAGGCTCGTCTGCAGCGGCGCCGCCTGCTGGCCGGCAGTGAGCAGAGCAATGGCATGGGCCAGGAGCGCGCCCGGATCCTGTCCTGCGGAGATGGAGCGATCCACGACCGGCATGGGCGGCAACGGGACGCCCTGCGTGGCCGCCGCCTGCGCCGCCGCCGTGGCCTGAGGAGTCACCGGTTGCCCGATCGCCGCCGCCCCGGCTGCCGGTTGGGCTGGTCCGCCTGCCGGTTGGGCTGGTCCGGCCGCGGTGGGGGTGGCCGAGGCCGCCGGAAGCTGGGCTATGCCCGGCAGGAGGGTGACACCGGCGACTGCCACGGTCGCGGCGGCGACCACCCACGTCCGCCGATGGATCCGGGGCGCGACCCGTTCACGCCGGCCGCCGAGCCCCTGTTCCGCGTTGACCCTCCCGCTCACGCCGGCCGAGCATAGGGCCTCGCTCGCCGCTACGTCAGGACCTCAGGCTCCGTCGACCGTTTCTGCCTGCTCCGGCCGGGCCAGATCGGCCCTCCGGGCCAACTCCGCTCGCCCGGCCGCGGCCATCACGACCAGCGGCGCCGTCTGCCCCGTCCACGCGGCCAACTGGCGTCCGGCCTGGTGGAGGAGCATCCCGAAGCCGTTGGCCGTCCCGGCTCCCCGCCCGGCGGCAGCGGCCAGCAGCGGCGTCGTCGCTGGGGCGTAGATCAGATCGACGACCAGCTGCCCGGGACCGAACCGGGCCGGATCGACCCCGAGCGGAAGGGAAGAGGACCCGGGGCCCATGCCGACCGAGGTGGCGTTGACCACCAGGTCGGCATCACCGACCTCGTCGATCATCCCCACCCGGCCCCGATCCCCCGCCAGAGTGGCGGCGGTCGTCGCCGCTTCTCGGTTGCGGCCGACAACGACGACGTCGGCGGCCCCGGATTCGGCCAGGGACAGGGTCACGGCGCGCCCCGCCCCCCCGGTGCCCAGCACGACACAGCGGCGGCCGGTCGGGTCCCAACTCTCCTCGGAGCGCAAGGCATCGATCAGGCCAGGACCGTCGGTGCTCTCCCCGATCATGGTCCCGTGGCGGACGATGACGGTGTTGACCGCACCCAGGCGCGCCGCCGTCGGGCTGACCCGGTCCAACCCGTCGATCACGGCCTGCTTGTGCGGCATGGTGACCGAGAGGCCGACCACGCCGAGCACCCGGGCGGCGTCGATCACCCGGTGGCCGTCGCCGGCCGCCACCGGGAAGGCCACGTACACCCAGTCCAGGCCCAGGTCCCTCAGCGCCGCGTTGTGCAGGACCGGCGACAGGGAACGGTGGACGGGGTCCCCGATCACCCCGAGCACCGCCGTGGCCCCGGTCGGTGGGGTCCAGGCCGAACCTTGGCTCAGCAGAGCTTGACCGCCTTGCACTGGTTCTCCAGGCCCTGGAAGCCGGCGTTGGTAGAGGCAAAGCCCAGCTGACCGTTGGGACTGATCTCCACGAAGTACAGGTAGTTGGTGGTCGGCGGCTTGGCCGCGGCTCGCAGCGAGGGAAGGCCCGGATTGGCGATCGGTGTCGGCGGCAGACCCCTGTTGAGGCGGGTGTTGAACGGGTTCGCCTGGTTGTAGTTGATGGTGGCGATGTTGATGCCGGGGTCGGCCTTGCGCAGGGCATAGACGAGCGTGGAGTCGGCGCCGAGGGTCATGCTCTGGGCCAGGCGGTTGTAGATGGAGCTGGCCACGGGACCCCGGTCGGGGTCGAGCTTGGCCTCCCGCTCGACGATGGACGCCACCTTGACCACGTCGTAGGGGGCGACGTGCAGGGCGGCAGCGTCCTGGGTCAGACCGAGCTGGCTGGCCTCGTCGTTGAAGGCGCCGACCATCTTCTCGAGCACATCCACCTCGGTCATGGTCGTGGAGATGTCGTAGGTGGCCGGGAAGACGAGGCCTTCGAGGTTGTTCGACCCCGGTGGCTCGTACGGCGAACGGACCGTCCCGTTGTCCGCCGCCGTCAAGAACCTTTGGGCTGACAGGTGCAAGCCGCGCAGGGACGCGATCCGCTGGGCTATGTCGGCCAGGGTGTAGCCCTCGGGGACGGTGAGACGGACATACACCTTCGGGGGCCCGGTCTCGAGGCTGGCGACGACCGTGCCGTAGCTCTCGTTCTTCGCCAGGTGGTAGGTACCGGGCAGCAGCGACCCGGTCCCTTTGATCTTGACGTAGTAGGGGAAGAGCCCCCCGTCCTTGATGATCCCGTCCTTGGCAAGGACGGAGCCGATCTTCGCCGAGGACGAATCCGGGGGGATCACGACGGCGACCTTTGATCCGGGCTGGCCTCCCGGGCTGATCTGGCCCCGCACGTAGACCAGGCCAACCACGACGAGCAGGATCATGATCCCGAACACACCGAGCATCGTGGATCGGAGCCGGTGCCGGCGCCGAGGGGTGGGCGCGGCGGTCCGCTGCTCGTGGATGAGAGGGTCGTGCTCCGGTCCCAGCAGACCGGCGGCGACCAGGTCCTCGGCGTTGAGGTAGTGGTCCTGAACATCGGAGGACCCGTGGTCGATGACCACGTAATCCGGGTCGACGCCGGCCTCGGTGGGACCCGGATCGGCACCGCCCGGTCTCTCGCCGTCGGGCTCAGGCGTTCCTGGCGGACCGCCGTGGGCAGGCCCGGCCGGAAGCAGGCCCGCACCCCCCGGGCCCGCTCGGCTCGCGTCCAGGGAGTGGTAGTCGACCAGCGGGTAGACCTCGGGGCCGGGACGGGGCCGAGCCGTCTCCGGGTTTCGGCTGGCGGGGCGACCGTCGACCGTTGCGTCGGTCGACGAGCTCGTCGTCGGGCGTCGGGGGTCAGCCACCATGACCTCCGCCGGCCTCGTCGGCGCCGTCGGCGCCGACGCCTCCCGGCGCTGGTCCGCCCCCGACCGGGATAGCGCCCCGGCGTCGGTCGAGCCACGACTGCAGGATGATCGTGGCCGCGGTCCGGTCCACCACGGCTCGGTGCTGGCGGGCCCTGCGTCCCCCGGCCCGCAGCGCCGACGTGGCCGCCACGGTGCTCAGCCGCTCGTCGATGGTGGTGACGGGAACGCCCAGGGCGGAGCGCAAAGCGTCGATCTCGGCCAGAGCGCCGGTGGCGGCCCGCCCGACTCCGCCATCGAGCGAAAGGGGCAGGCCGACGACGATGCCGACCGCCTCGTACTCGTCGGCCACGGCGGCCATCGCGGCCTGCACCTGGCGGTCAGAGGAGCGCTCGACCGTCTCCACTCCCACGGCGAGGGTCTGGGCCGAGTCGGAGGCGGCCACGCCGATGCGCCGGGATCCGAGGTCAAGACCGAGGACCCTTCCCGCCAGAGGGACGTGGGTGGCCGGGCCTGGATCGCGTTCGGCGCCGGCCGGGGCGGAGAAGCTCATGAAGCCTTCGATGCTACTCCCCCGGCCGTTGCCGCCGCGGGGGGGCTTCGACGGGGTCGTCGAGATGCCCCTCGGCCACATCGATGACCGACACCGGCCCGGGCGCCGGGCGGGCTCGCCAGCCGGCCCGCCGCCTCGATCGGCGACGGCCGGGCTCCGCCGGGGGGAGAGCGCGGCGGGCCACCTGACCGCCGGGGCGGTCCGGCCCGGCCACGTTCAGTTGGCGCCGCAGTTCGTCCTCGCGGGCTCGCATGGCCTCCCGGCCCTCGTCGAGGGCGCCACGCACGTCATCAGCGAGGTACCTGGCCCGTTGGATCACGTCGGCACTCATGCGCTCCGGCAGATAACGCTCCATGGTGCGCTTCACCCGACGCTGGGCCCAGACGGAACCACCAAAACCGACGGCCGCACCCATCGAGATCCATCTGAACCGCTTGAACACGCTCTTCCTACCTCCGCGCCGCCGCTCGGGAGCGAACCTTCGACTCGGTGACAGCATCCTGGCGACGTTGCCGGTCCGAGCGCCCCCGGGAGCGTCGCCACCGCGCCGACGCCCTCGAGGTGCCCCGGCCCAGGGCCATGACCTTGATGAGCGGATTGGACAAGGCCACATACGCCAGCCGCGACGCGGCCCCGACCGTCTCGGTGATGGTCTCCGCCGAGCCGACCAGATCCTCGACCCGCTCCAGCTCGGCGCCCGCCCGCGACAGCGTCGCCCCCACGTCGCCGATGAGCGTGGTCGTTCGCTGGGCCAGGTCCTCGGCAGCCCGGCGCAGGGCCCGGGCCGAACGGACGACCGACAGGGCGGCCACCACCAGTGCTGCCACCACCAACGTGGCCACCACGGTGACGCCGACGGCGAGGGTGCTCGTCGTGGCGGTCGCCACGGTTCCGACAGCCATGGCCCCGAGCCTACCGGTCTCCTTCCCGCCGCTCACGCCAAGCCCCGGCCCGTCCCGCCTCCGACCCATGAGGGGACGGCTCGTAATAGACGCGACCGTCCAGGTGCTCGGGCCGGTAGGCCTGCGGAAGCCAACCTCGAGGGTCATCGTGGGGATAGCGGTACGACGACCCGTGACCCAACCGGGCCGCCCCCGGGTAGTGGGCGTCGCGAAGATGGGCCGGTACCTGGCCGGTGGGTTGATCGGCGACGTCGGCCTGGGCCCGCCCCAACGCAACGGTGACCCGGTTCGACTTCGGCGCCAGGGCCAGGTGCACCACGGCCTGAGCCAGGTTGAGCTGGGCCTCGGGCAGGCCTACCATCTCGACCGCCCGAGCGGTGGCGTCGGCTACCAGCAGCGACATCGGATCCGCCATGCCGACGTCCTCGCTGGCCAGGATGACCAGCCGGCGGGCCACGAACCGAGCGTCTTCGCCGGCGGCCAGCATGCGCGCCAGCCAGTACAGCCCGGCGTCGGGATCCGAGCCGCGGATCGACTTGATGAACGCCGAGACGATGTCGTAATGGTCGTCGGTCTCGTAGCGCAGGGCCCGGGTGCTGCGGGCCGCCTCGATGTCGGCGACGGTGACTGGCCGTTGCTCCGCCAGGGCGAGGGCCACCTCCAGGCTGGTCAGCGCGGCCCGGGCGTCGCCGTCGACCAGGTTCACCAGCAACTCGACGGCATCGGGCTCCGCCGTGGCGCCCTCGTGGCGCAACGCCCGCTCCACCACTGTGGTCAACGCGGCCGGACCGAGCGGCTCCAGACGGAACAGGCTGGAGCGGCTGAGGAGAGGGGCGTTCACCGAGAAATAGGGGTTTTCGGTCGTGGCGCCCACCAGCGTCAGGGTCCCGTCCTCCACCGCCGGCAGCAGGGCATCCTGCTGGGTGCGGTTGAAGCGGTGGACTTCGTCGAGGAAGAGGATGGTCCCCCTCCCGTGGTGGCCGAGGAGCTCCCTGGCCCCGCTCACCGCCTCCCGAACATCCTTCACGCCGGCACTGACGGCGGACATGGGAACGAACGCCCGGCTGGTGGCGCCGGCGATCAACTGGGCCAGGGTCGTCTTCCCTGTCCCCGGAGGACCCCACAGCACCACCGACGAGAGTCGATCGGCGTCGATGAGCGCCCGCAGGGCTCGGCCGGGGGCGAGGAGGTGGTCCTGGCCGACGACCTCGTCAAGGGTGACGGGCCGCATCCGGGCCGCCAGCGGCGCCTGGTTGGCCAGCCGCTCATTGACGGCCGCGCTGAACAGGTCGGCGCCTTCGGGGCCGGGCCTGCTCACGTCGGCGCGCCGGGCCCCGGCGCCCGCACGCGGATGGACGACAACGCCGGAAGGGGTTCCCCCGGCACCGGCGGTTTGGCCTCCGGACCCAGGCCCAGGTAGGCGGTGAAGCCCTCAGCCGCCAACTGGTCCAGCAGCCGCCGCAGGTTCCGGATCGTCCTGACGATGCGCACGTGGTTGTCTTCGGCGATGAGCCGCCGCTGCCAGGCGACGACGGTGCCGGGGTCGGTCCCACCGTCGTGGAGGACGGCCACCCGGCGCGGGCCGGGTGCCAGGCGACCGGCGTCGACCAGGTCAACGATACGTTCGAAACCGATCGAGAACCCGCAACCGGCCACGTCCCGCCCGGCGAAGCGACCGATCATCCCGTCATAGCGGCCTCCACCACCGACCGAACCGGTGAAGGACGGGTGCGACAGCTCGAAGATCGGACCGGTGTAGTAGCCCATGCCCCGGACCAGGGTCGGGTCCGCCACCAGGTGGACCTCGGGCGCCGCCACCGCTACTCCGGCCCTGATGGCCCGCAGGTCGGCGGCCGCCTCCGACGCGCCCGCCGGCAGGGCGTCGAGCGTCGCTTCGAAGGTGGCGGCGTCGCCCCGGTCCCCTCTCCCGGCGGCGGCGGTCGCCGACAGCACAGCGACCAGCCGGTCCACGCGGCCGGCGCCGGCATCCCGCAGCTCGGCCCCGACACCGTCGATCCCGATCTTGTCCAGCTTGTCGATGGTGACCAGGGCCCCGGCTCGGGCGGCCGGCTGGAACCCGCACGCGTCGAGCAGCCCCATCAGGACGCGACGGTCGTTGATCCTGACGGTGATCGCCGCGATCCCCAGATCGTCGACGGCCGCCGCCGTGGCGGTGATGAGCTCGATCTCGGCCAGGGTGGACGGCTCACCGAGCACGTCGATGTCGCACTGGGTGAACTGGCGGTAGCGCCCCTGTTGCGGGCGCTCGGCTCGCCACACGGGAGCGATCTGGATCGAGCGGAACACGTCGGGGAGCTCGCCCCGGTGGGTGGCGTAGAAGCGGGCCAGGGGCACAGTGAGGTCGAAGCGCAGACCGAGGTCGGCTGCCACCCCGGGCTCGATCGCCACCTCCGCGGGGAGGCCCCGGCGGAGGATCTTGAAGATGAGCTTCTCGTTCTCGCCTCCGTCTCCAGACTGCAGGCGGCGGAGCTCCTCGGCGACCGGTGTCTCGATCTCCCGGTACCCGAACGCCGCGAAGGAGGTCCGGATCGAGGAGATGACCGCCTGGCGCCGGGCCTTGTCGTCAGGCAGGAAGTCGCGCATTCCCCGCGGTGGCTGAACGTCGGACGGCACGACGGTGACGTTAGTGACCGGGCGTGGGGATCCCCCACCTGCCGGCGTCGAGCCGCCTCAGGAGCCTCGTCCGGGCAGGACCCGGTAGGCGTCGTAGATGCTGTCGAGACGCTTGAGGGCGCCGAGCAGCGATTCGAGGTGGGCCGGATCGGCCAGTTC
This sequence comes from Actinomycetota bacterium, assembly GCA_030853185.1. GTDB lineage: Bacteria > Actinomycetota > Acidimicrobiia > Acidimicrobiales > Palsa-688 > JALZAH01. The sequence goes on from JALYVP010000067.1 coordinate 10,451, forward strand.
GAACTCGAAGCGCATCCGGCTGACCCGGTCGGCTCCGGTCAGAGTCTCGCTGCGCAGGATGTTCAGGTGGTGCTCGGCGATGATCTTCCACACGTCGACACCCAGTCGGCTGCGGTCCAGGGCCTTCAGCTCCACCGCGGCGGTGAAGCTGCCGCCGCGCTCGCGGTCCCATTCGACCTCGATGAGCCGGCCCACCTCCCCGGAGCTGAGGGCGCTGGCGTTGGCGCAGTCGGCCCGGTGGACGCTCACGCCGCGGCCCCGGGTGACAAAGCCGATGATCTCGTCGCCGGGCACCGGGGTGCAACACCGTGACAGGCGGACCATCACCTCGTCGAGGCCCTCGACGTGGACGCCGATGCCTTCCCCGGTAGGCCGGCGGGGCTGGCGAACGGTGGTGGGAAGTTGTTCCTCGTGCTCACCGCCGCGCAGCTCCTTGGCCAACCGCTGGGCGACGGAGCGGGCGGACACGTGGCCTTCGCCGACGGCGGCGTGGAGGGCATCGAGGTCGGCATAGTTGAGCGATTCGACGACGCTGGCCATCAAGGGGGATCCGTTGAGCTTCTGGAGCGGCAGGCCTTCCCGGCGGATGGCCTTGGCCAGGTCCTCGCGCCCCGACTCGATGGCGTCCTCGCGGCGTTCCCGGGAGAACCACTGACGGATCTTGCTCCGGGCCCGGGGGGTCACGGCGATCCTCAGCCAGTCCCGACTGGGACCGGCGGCGGGGACCTTGGAGGTGAAGATCTCCACGCTGTCGCCTGACTCCAGCTCGGAGTCGAGGGGTGCCAGCCGGCCGTTGACTCGGGCGCCGATGCAACGGTGCCCGACCTCGGTGTGGATGGCGTAGGCGAAGTCGACGGGGGTGGCGTGGCGGGGCAGGGTGGTCACGTCTCCCTTGGGGGTGAAGACGAACACCTCGTCGGTGTCGAGGTCGAGCTTCAGCGAGTCGAGGAACTCGGCCGGGTCGGAGCTCTCCGCCGACCAGTCGACGATGCGTTGCAGCCAGGCCACGTCGGCGGCCGATGCCTTCTCTTTGTAGCCCCAGTGGGCGGCGATGCCCCGCTCCGCCCGGTTGTGCATCTCCCAGGTGCGGATCTGGGCCTCCAGCGGCTTGCCCTGGGGGCCGACGACGGTCGTGTGCAGGGACTGGTAGAGGTTGAACTTCGGCGTGTTCACGTAGTCCTTGAACCGCCCTTGGACCGGGGCCCACGCCCCGTGGATGGCACCCAGGGCCGCCCAGCAGTCCTTGACCGACTCCACCAGGACGCGGACCCCGACGAGGTCGTAGATCTCGTCGAACTCCTTCCCCTTGACCACCATCTTCTCGTAGATGGAGTAGAGATGCTTGGGTCGGCCGGTGACCTGAGCGTCGATGCGGGCCGCCTCCAGCCGCTCGTTGACCTGGTCGATCACCTGGGCCAGGTACAGCTCCCGCTCCGGCGCCCTGGTGGCGACCATCTGCTCGATCTGAGCGTACCGACGAGGATGCATGGCCGCGAAGGCCAGGTCCTCGAGCTGCCAGCGGATGTCCTGGATGCCGAAGCGGTGGGCGAGGGGAGCGTAGATGTCGAGGGTCTCATGCGCTGTGCGCTTCTGCTTCCATTCGGGCATGGCCGCGATCGTCCGCATGTTGTGGAGCCGATCGGCCAGCTTGATGAGCAGGACCCGGGGGTCCTTGGCCATCGCCACCAGCATCTTGCGCATGCTGGCGGCCTGCTGGGCTTCCTTGGAGTCGAAGCTGATGCGGTCGAGCTTGGTGACGCCGTCGACGATGGCCGCCACTGCGGGGCCGAACTCGCCCTCGATGTCCTCCACGTTCAACCGGGTGTCCTCGACGGCGTCGTGGAGGAGGGCGGCGGCGACGGTGACGTCGTCGAGGCCCAGGCCGGCGAGGATGGTCGCCACCGCCAGGGGATGGGTGATGTAGGCCTCACCGGAGCGTCGCAGCTGGCCCTCATGGGCCCGGTCGGCGGCTTCGTAGGCCCGGACGAAGAGGCTGACGTCGCTCTTGGGATGACGGGCCCGATAGGCGTCGAGGAGGGGGGTCAGGGCGTCAGCAGTCTGGACCTGCCGGCGCCAGGGGAGGACGCGCTCCACCGTGGCCACGGCCCGACCACGGTTAACCCCTTCCACCCGGCTCATCGTCAGCCCTTCATCGTCAGGAGGTGCGTCATGTGTAGGTAATCAGAGATACGGCTTCTACTCCCTCCAGCTTGGCCCGTCCGGCGAGGAATGCGAGCTCGATCACGCATCCGAACCCGACCGTCGTCGCCCCCAGGGCCTTGACCAGGCGCACGCCGGCGCTGGCCGTCCCGCCGGTGGCCAGGACATCGTCGACCACCAGCACCCGCTCCCCCGCGCTCAGGGCGTCCCGATGGATCTCCAGGGTGTCGGTCCCGTACTCGAGGTCGTAGGTGTCGGACCGGACCTTCCAGGGCAGCTTGCCGGCCTTGCGCACCGGAACGAAACCGGCACCCAGGCGCATGGCGACGGGGGCGGCCAGGATGAACCCGCGGGCCTCGATGCCGACGACCTTGTCAACTCTCCGGGCCGCGAACGGCTCGGCCAAGGCGGCAACGCAGTGCTCGAGGCCCTTCGGGTCGGCCAGCAGCGGGGTGATGTCCTTGTAGACGACGCCGGGCTTGGGGAAGTCGGGGACATCGCGGATCCGGTCGGCCAGCCACCCTGCGTCGGTCCCGGTCATCGCCCCACGGTACCCGGCCCGCCTAGCGCCGCCGCTTCTTGCGGGGCCGAGGAGGGGGCCGATTGGCGCGAGGAGGCACGGGACGGGCGGGGGGCACATGGGCTCTTCCACCCACATCGGGCCCGCCCTGACCGCCACCGCCCTGACCGCCACCGCCTTGATCCGCCCGGGCCTGGCCCGCCCCGCCCCCGCCGGCCTCGCTCTCCTCATAGCGGTCCAACGGCGCCGAAGGCCGAATCCGGCGCTGGATCCCTCCACCATTGCCCCGGGGGGCCGCGCCGGTCCCACCATTGCCCCGGGG
>JALYVP010000320.1 GCA_030853185.1 Actinomycetota bacterium
GGGTCGGGTGCCGGCGGGTCGGGGCGCCTCGATCGGCCCCGTAGGGTCGACCACCAGGTCGTCCACCGGGGCGGCGGCCTCGACCGGAGGGGCCGACTCCACCACGGTGCGAGGGCCGGGGCCCCGCCGGCGGGGCGGTCGCTCGGGATCCGGATAGGCGTCGTCGGGGCGAGCCCGGGCCAGAGCCATGTCGGTCACGCCATCCCCCCGGAGACCGGCGGCAGGACAGCCACCTCGTCCCCGTCAGTGAGAGCCGTGGCCGCCTCGGCTGGTACTCCGTTGACCCACACGCGGCTGATGGCGGCGACCTGGGCCCAGGCCGGGCCGTAGCGGGCAGCTGCGTCATCGATCACCTGCCCGACCGTGGCGGCCCGCACCGATGCTCTCCCGGTCCCCGCCTCGTGGCGGGCGGCGGCAAAGAGGCGCAGCGTCACGTCGGCCCCGCCGGCCGCCGGTTCGGTCTCGGTTCTCTTCAGCGCGTGCGCGTCCATATGCCTCCTCTCCGACAACTGAGGATACTCGCGACCCCCCGGTGCCGTCTGCGAGGGCCCGTCAGGAACGGTTCGCCCTAGCATCGTCGACCGGACATGGCTCGCATCCTGCTCGTGCGTCACGCTCAATCGGAATGGAACGCCCTCGGCCGATGGCAAGGCTGGGCCGACCCGCCCCTCTCCCCTCTCGGGAGGCATCAGGCCGAGCAGGCTGGCCGGCACCTGAGCGCCCATCGCTACGCCACCGTGACCCCTCGGGCGGGCGGCGAGAGTGTCTGGGCGCACCGGGACGACCCCTCGGCGGACGGCGAAGATGTCCCAGCTCCCGTCCACGTGGTCAGCTCTGACCTCTTGCGAGCGTCGATGACGGCCGGCATCGTCACCGCCATGGCCCTCCCCGGCGTCTTGCCCGAGACCGACCCGGACTGGCGGGAGTACCGCGTCGGGGCGTGGAGCGGTCTGACCAGGCCGGAGATCGAGGACCGGTGGCCCGGCGAGCTGGACCGGTGGGACCGCGGCGAGCTGGCGGCCCCACCGGAGGGCGAACACCGCAACCACTTCGAGTCCCGGCTGGTCAGGGCCCTCGACCGGGTGGCGACGCACGCCGGGGACGCGGGAACGTCGCTGGTGGTCACCCACGGTGGGGCCATCCGGTCCCTGAGTCGCCGGTTTCGGGCACCGGTGGACCACGTCGGCAATCTGGCCGGGATGCTCGTCGAAGGCTCGGCCGGACGCTTCCGACAGGTCGGTCCCCTCGATCTCCTGAACGGGCGGGAAGGAGCCCCAGCCATCCCCGACTGAGAGCGGCGGCCGACATCGGATCGGAGGGTGCCATGTCCGCTACGTTCCGAACTGTGCAGGTTGAGGTGGTGCGCAGCGCCAGGAGGAAGAAGACCGTTTCGGCCCGGGAGCTCGGTGGGGTTCTGCAGGTGTCCATTCCGGCCACCATGACCAAGGCCGAGGAGCAGCACTGGGTCGCGGAGATGATCCGGCGCACGGACCGCCGCCGGTCGGCCGGTTCCATCGACCTCGCCGCCCGGGCCCGCTTGCTGGCTGACCGCTATGACCTGTCGCCTCCCAGATCCATCCGGTGGTCGGAGAACCAGCAGTGGCGGTGGGGTAGTTGCACGCCCAGCGACGGGTCCGTCCGGATCTCCTCGAGGTTGGCCGGGGAACCGGGTTGGGTGCTCGACTACGTCATCATCCACGAGCTGGCCCATCTCCACATCGCCGGTCACGACGCTCGCTTCTGGACCCTGGTCCGGCGTTACCCACGCGCCGAGCTGGCTCGGGGCTTCCTCATGGCCCGCAGCCTGAGGGGTGCGGACGACGATCCGGCGGTGTCCGCGTCCGAGGCTGAGGAGGCCCACGACTCGTGGTTCGATGACGCCCCGACGCCGGAGCCCACGCCGGGTCGGCCTGCCGCGGTAACGACGTCCTCGCCCGATCTGTCTGTTCGGCGATGGTGACCATCGGACCGGGGCCCTTCCCCCGCGCCCCCTGGGTGGCCCTACGAGCGGGGGTCCGCGGGTCTGCCTCGGCCCGGGTCGACACCCTCGAGGCCACGGGCCGGCGGGTGGTTCTTGTGCACATCGACCCGGAGACCCGGCGCGGCGCTCTGACCGCGACCGACAGCGCCACGTTGGCGAGTGGAGCCCGGCTGGCCTCGGCCCAACGCCTCCCCCTCGTCGTGCGGCTCGACACCTCGGGCGCCGACATCGACAGTGGGGTCTCCTCCCTGCATGGCTGGGGGGAGGCGGCCCGAGCCTTGGCCGGCTGCTCCGGGGTGGTCCCGGTGATCGTCGTGGTATCCGGTCTGGCCGTGTCGGGACCGGCCCTGATGCTGGGCATGGCCGACCTGGTCGTGATGACCCCTGATGCGGTGGCCTACGTTTCCGGTCCGGCATCGGTCGCCGCCCTCACCGGGTTCCGTGTCGATCCTGAGCAGCTCGGCGGGCAGGCCGTCCACGCTCGCACGACCGGCGTTGCCGCCCTCCTTGCCACCAACGTCGAGGACGCCCTCGACCTGGTTGCCGACGTCCTCGACTTCCTCCCCGATCACGTGGACCAGCTCCCTCCGGTGCGAGCCACCAGCGACGACGCCGACCGGCCGACCCCGGAGTTGCGCTATCTCCTCCCCGCCCATCCGAGCGGGAGCTACGACGTTCGCCTCGCGGTGGTCGCCATCGGCGATGACGGCCTCTTCGTCGAGATCCGGGAGCGGTGGGCGCCTCAGCTGGTGACGGGCCTGATCAGGGTGGATGGGCAACCTGTCGGCGTGGTCGCCAACCAGCCGCAGTCGATGGCCGGCACCCTCGACATCGCCGCTTCTCAGAAGGGGGCCCGGTTCGTCTCCTTCTGCGACACGTTCAATGTTCCCGTACTCACCTTGGTCGACACGCCCGGGTTCATGCCCGGCAAGGACCTGGAATGGCGGGGCATGATCCGTCACGGCGCTCAACTGGTGTTTGCCTACGCCGAGGCAACCGTTCCCAGGGTGTGCCTCATCATGCGCAAGGCGTTCGGCGGGGCGTACATCGTCATGGACTCCAAGCTGATGGGAAATGACCTCTGTCTGGCCTGGCCGAGCGCCCAGGTCGCCGTCATGGGCGCGCCGGGCGCGGTCCAGATCCTGCACCGGCGAGAGGACGCCGAGACCCAGGCCCAGCTCATCGGGGAGTACCAGGAACGGTTCCTCAACCCCTACGTGGCGGCCGAGCGCGGCTACATCGATCAGATCGTGGACCCCGCCGAGACTCGCGCCGTGGTGGCCCGGGCGTTTGCCATGCTGGCGAACAAGGCCGAGCAGATCCCGGCCCGCAAACACGCCAACGGGCCGCTCTGAGTCCCCACGGGTGGACTCGACGCCTGCTAAAGAGCGGGGTGCGGGAGGCGGGCGAGGTGAGGGGGTTCAGGAGGCGGGCGCCTGAGCGACCGGTCCGCCGTGGCCCGGGCAGCGGCGTGTGGCGGGGAACGCCACCACGACGTCCGCATGAAGCTCTGTCCCGCACGCCTCACAGGTGCCGTAACTCCCTTCGTCCAGGCGCTGCAGGGCCACCTCGACGTCGCCCAGGTCCCGGGCCAGAGTGTCGAGGTCCGGAACGGGGCGCGGCAAGCCGGGCCCGCGTGATCCGGCGGCCGACGCCGGAGCAGCCGGCTGGGCGC
>JALYVP010000321.1 GCA_030853185.1 Actinomycetota bacterium
CGCCCGCCGGACGTTGTCATCGTCAAGGTCGCCGCTGATCAGCAGGTGGACCTCGGCGCGCGTGGCCAAGGCGGCGATCAGGTGGGCTTGGCGAACGTGACCGCCTCCCCCCCGGAGCCCGGGCGCCAGTGCGGTGACCCAGAGGACGCGCGCCACAACCCAGACTGTCGTCGCCTGGCGAGCACCGGTCAAACCGGCCATGGGCTACGGTTCGGCCGATGATGGTCTCCGCTGTGCGGGACGGCGATGAGCTCGGCTACGGCCGTTGGGCCAGCGCATGACTGCGTCATGGGCTCCCGAGCCGGACCGTCCGGGACGCTGGAAGCGGTGGCGGACCCGGGGTCTCTTCGGCATCCGATGGCTCCTGCCCGCGTTTCTGGTCGTCGGCGGTCTCGTTGTCGTCGTGATCGCCGTCGCCGCCATAGGGGTGGTCCACGCCGTCCGTGTCGATCATCGCCTGCAGAACCTCACCGCCGCCGTCCCCGTCATCGAGACCGAGGTGAAGGCCGACCAGCTCGGACCGGCCAGAGCGCAGCTCGCCACCATCGAGACAGACCTGGCCGCCACCAACTCCACCCTCTACAGCAGCCCCGACTTTCGCCTGCTCGACATCCTCCCGGTCGCCCGCCAGAACCTCGAGGCGGTCCGCTCATCGGTGCACCTGGCGCTCAGCCTGGTTGGTGGGGGCCAGCAGGTCTTCAACGCCGCCGGGCCGCTGCAATCACCGACCACGGGACAACTCCAAGCGCCTCTCACCGGCGGTCGGGTGCCAACCGCCACCCTGAGGGCCGTCCAGGCGGCGGTCAACTCTCTGGTATCCAGCCTGCCCACCTCGGTGACGCCGCCGCGGCAGAGCTTCCTCCTCGGTCGGGTCCGCAGCGCAGAGACCAAGGTCTGGTCCCAGGCCGTCCGCCGTCGTAGCGAGCTGGCCAAGCTCAGTGACGGCCTCACCATCCTCAACGACTTCAGCGGCGCCAACGGGCCTCGGCGCTACCTCCTCGCCGTGGGCAACACCGCAGAGATGCGCGGAGCAGGGGGCATGATCCTCTCCTACGGGGTGCTCAACGTCAACGGCGGCAAGATCTCACTCGGCAAGTTCGGACCTATCGCCGACCTGAAGCTCGCCCACCCGGCCAAGGCCACCTTCCCCGCCGACTTCACGCGCGCCTTCGGGGGTCTTCTGCCCAACCAGTACTGGCAGGAGGCCACCATCATGTCGGACTTCACCGTGGACGCCCCGGTGCTGGACTCGATGTACACCCAGGCCACCGGCCAGCCGGTCAACGGTGTCATCCAGGTCGACTCTCAGGGCCTCTCCGCCATCCTCGCCGGGACCGGACCCGTCCTCGACCCGAAGCTGGGGGTCGTCGACACCACCAACGTGGTGCAACTCACGCTCAACCAGGCCTACCTCGATTTCCCCAACCGTTCCAATCGCCAGGAGTACACCTCCGGGGTGGCCCGCGAAGCCTTCGCCGCCCTGTCCAGCGGCCGGCTCACCAACTTTCGCCCGTTCGTCTCGGCCCTGCAGTACGTGTTCAAGACCCGCCATGTCATCCTCTCCTCCACCAACCCATCCGTCGAGGGAGCCATCCAGGCCCTGGGGTCAGGGGGAGCGCTGCCCGGCCCGGGTGTCGACTTCGCCCAGCTCACGGTGCAGAACTTCGCGGCCAACAAGCTCGACTACTACCTCTACACGGGTCTGGCCATCACGGGCCGCCGTCCCGGTGGAGGCCCGGTCGGTCATCTCCAAGCCACCATCGCACTCGTCAACGCGGCGCCGGCCAGCACCAAGTCGCAGACCATCTTCGGGCCCGGACCCAACACCCACGACCCGCCCGGGGAGTACCGGGGCCTGGTGACCCTCTACCTGCCCGCCGGCACCCATCTGGGGACCACGAAGGCGGATGCTATGACCACCCAGCCAGTGGTGGGGACGCAGAACGGGCTGAGAACCGTCACCTTTCTCGTCACCATCCCTGCCGGCAGGCGCACCAACGTCACCCTCGACCTGGACCTCCGCCCTCGCCCGCGGGGGCCAGAAAACCTCACGATCGTCCCGACGCCGCGGGTGCAACCCACCTCCACCGTCGTCAAAATCTCATCGTGAGCCGACCGGTGTCTGCGTCATAAGCTTGACGAAGCTGCGGCCAGCGACAATGATGCCCCCTCAAAGACCATGTGCACATAGTGCGCGCTGAGCGGAGAAGGGGCGGGATCCAAACGTGATCACCACCGGCAAGGCCAGGCAGACCCGTGGACGACTCGCCCATCTGGGCGTGTGGCTCAGCAGTATGGCGCTGGTGCTCGGCGCCTTCGCGGCCTTCGGGAGCACCGCGGCCCAGGCCCAGGTGCCATCGAGCCAGGTGAGCGGCCAGGTGAGCCCCACGCCGAACCCGACCGACTCCTCCGGTAACACCATCTCCCCCCCGACGTCCACCGACAACGGCACCGTCTCGCCGGGTTCGGGTTCCGGTTCCGGTACCGGTACCAACAGCGGCAGCGGCACCTCCGGCAGTGGCGGCTCGCTGGCCTCAACCGGCGCCAGCATTCTCGAAGGCATCCTCGCCGCCGTGCTGCTCGTCCTGCTCGGCACGACGCTGACCCTCGCTGCTCGCCAGCGTCGCCATACCGTCTGACAGCGGCCCTCGGCCGGTGCGGGGACGCCAGACTTCGGGTACCCTCCGCCCTGTGGACGGAAAGCGGGAGGAACTGGAGGATCTGGGCGTAAGCATCCGCTGGCCGAAGGGCTATGAGGATGACGACGCCAGCATCGGAGGGCCGTCGCGCCGAGCGCGCAAGGCGTCCGCCGACGAGCGTCGGGCGCCGCGCCGGTCCCCCAGGCGGCCGACGGCCCCGGCGGCCGACGTCGAGCCGATCGAGGTGAAACCTCCCGACCAGGCGCCGACGGGCGAAGAGTCGGAGCTGAGCGAACGGGTGGACCGCCTCAGCGACAGCCTGACCGCGGTGACCGAGCAGATCACCAAGGCGCTGTCGGCCAGCGACGATGCCGTCCGTCGAGTCGAACGGCTGTGCTCCGCCCTCTCGGTCGAGGTGGCCGAGGTCGGCCAGGCCATCAGCGACCAGGTGGCCCGATACTCGTCGGCGACGACCGAGGGGCCAGCCGGCAAACGGACATCGCCCGGCAAGGGGGCGGGGGCCAGCGAGTCGGTGACACCCGCCCTGACCAGGATCACCCAGAAGCTCGACGGGCTGGCCACAGCGCAGGAAAGGGCGGCGAAGGAACGGCGGATCAGCGAGTCGGTGACCCCCGCCCTGACCAGGATCACCCAGAAGCTCGACGGGCTGGCCGCAGCGGTGGCCGACGCCTCTGAGCGACCTGGCGCCTCCCCCCTGGGGGAGTTCGAGGATCTCATGGAGGGCACCGCCGAGGCGGTCACTCGCATCGAGACGCTCACCGAGGCACTCATCGAGGCCAGCGACGCCCGGCCGGCGGACATCAGCGAGCTCTCGGTCCGCACCCTGGAGCGCCTCGGGCTCACCGTGGGGGCCCGCTTCGAGGCCAACACCACCACGGCGGTGGAGGCCATCGACAAGACCGTCAACGAGGCCCTCGACCGGGCCGTGGCCCAGTTCAAGGAGGTCGCCCCTCCCCTGGTGGACCGCTCGACGACGGCGGCCATCACCCGCCTGGA
>JALYVP010000322.1 GCA_030853185.1 Actinomycetota bacterium
GACGCGCCCGGACCGGGTCGGGGGGTCGACGGGCCGGCGGCGCGATTCCGACCCCTCCGCTCCCGCCCCTGCCTCCGCGAATGGCGGCCCGGTCGGTACCGACCATCGCGGTGGTGAAACCCTCGACGCCGCTGCTCTCGACGCGGTGGACCTCGGCGGTCCTGAGCTCGAGGCCCTGCTGCTGGCCGTGCACCGTCCCGAGGAGGTCGCCCACCGTCTGGAGGCGTGCCTGTTCGACCATGCCCTGGCCCGGGCCGCCTTCGCCGCCCTGTGCTCGGCGGAGACGCTGCATGACGCCATCGCCGAGGCCGACCCCCAGGTGGCTACCCTCCTGCGCCGCCTGGCGGTGGAGACCTGCGATGCCGACACCGACGACATCATGGTCCGCCTGGTGGAGCGGGCCGGGGCCCGGGCGGTGGCGGAGCTGCTGGCCGACATCCGCCAGGCTGACGATGCCACCCCCTGGGCCCAGAGCCTGTCCTGGTTGAAGCTGACCCTGGAGAACCTGCGGGCGGGGGCCCACCGCCAAGATGCCGAGGAGCGACTGGTACGCTGGATCGTGGCCCGAACCGGGGGCGTGGTCCCCCTGCCGCCCCGATCCGATGGCGACGGCGGCGCCCGGCCCGGCGGCGAGGCGCCGCTTGGTGGCAATGCCCGGCCCGGCTTCGAGGGACCAGATTTGGTGGCCCCGTGAGCGACGACGACGCTGCCGTCCCGTTGACCGCCATGGGCGGACCGGAGGTCAAGTTCGTGGCCCTGCTCCTCCTCGGCCGGGAACGTGGCTTCCTCACCCCCGAAGATGTGATGTCAGTCCTCGAGGACGTCGAGATCACCCCCCGGCTGATCACGTCGGTCGTGGCCCGGGTTCGATCGGCGGGCATCGAGTGGCGCGACGACCAGTCCCACCCTCTCGAGCCCGAGGCGGTACGGGCGCCGGCCCCGTCGTCAACGTCGGAGGCGTTCGCCGAGTTGGCCGGCAACGGCTCGTTCCGGCACCGGCCTCGCATGGCGATCGCCGACCAGCGCCGGGACATCGATTCGGGGGCCGGGGCCAGCTCCGATCCGGTGCGGCTCTACTACAACGAGATCGGTCAGGTCCCGCTCCTCAGCGCCGCCGAGGAGGTCGTGCTGGCCCGTTGCGTGGAGGCCGGGCTGGCCGCGGGGACGCGCATCGAGGGGCGCACCGCCGATGTCGACGACGACCAGAACCGTCGCGACGAGCGACTCCGGGCTGAGGGGTTGGCCGCCAAGCGGGTCTTGGTGGAGGCCAACCTGCGCCTGGTGGTGTCGATCGCCAAGCGGTACCGCAACCGGGGCATGGCCCTGCTCGACCTGATCCAGGAGGGCAACGTCGGGCTCATGCGGGCGGCCGACAAGTTCGACTACACCAAGGGCTTCAAGTTCTCCACCTACGCCACGTGGTGGATCCGCCAGGCCATCACCCGGGCCATCGCCGATCAGGCCCGGACCATCCGCATCCCTGTGCACATGGTCGACACCATCAACATGGTGATCCGGGTCGAACGCCAACTGCTGCAGGACCACGGTCGGGAACCAACCGTCGAGGAGGTGGCAGAGCGAACCGAGTTGACCGCGGTGCGGGTCCGGGAGATCCTCCGGGTCTCCCAGGAGACCATCTCCCTCGAGGCGCCCATGGGCACCGATGACTTCAGCCTGTCCGACCTGATCGAAGACCAGGACGCGGTGGCCCCGGCGGAGGCGGCGGCCCGCACCATGCTCAACGAGGCCGTCAATGCCGCGCTGTGCGAGCTGTCCGAGCGCGAGCAGCGAGTGGTGCGCCTGCGATTCGGCCTCGAGGACGGCCAGATGCGCACGCTCGAGGAGGTCGGCAAGGAGTTCGGCGTGACGAGGGAACGGGTCCGCCAGATCGAGTCCAAGACCCTGGCCAAGCTCCGCCACCCGATGCGCAGCGGTCACCTGCGGGACTACCTCGAAGGGGAGTGAGCCCTGGCTGGTGACAGCCGCCGCCCGGGGTGTGACGGATGGTACGGTGTGAAGCCGCCGGCGTCCAGCCCGCCCTTCGGGGGTAGCTCAATCGGCAGAGCAAATGGCTGTTAACCATTAGGTTGAGAGTTCGAGTCTCTCCCCCCGAGCTTGCGGCGGCCACCCTCGGCCGCCGCCACCGCACACCGTGCCTGCTCAGTTGGCGAAGTCCCAGCTCTCGCCCTTGTCGTAGCGGCCGAGGACGTGCTTGGCCACCAGGATCTTGTGGACCTCGTCGGGACCGTCGGCCAGGCGCAGCGTGCGGGCCCCCTGATACATGGCAGCCAGCGGCAGGTCATTGGAGACGCCCGCCGCCCCCCATACCTGGATGGCTCGGTCCACGACCCGGTGGTAGGCCTCGGGGACCATGACCTTCAGGGCCGAGATGTCGACCCGGGCGTCGGCGTCCCCCCGGTCGATCTTCCCCGCCGTGTGCAAGGTCATCAGCCGGGCTGACTGGATGTCGATGTAGCTGTCGGCGATGAACCCCTGGATGAACTGTTTGTCGCGCAGCAGGCCCCCGTGGACCTCACGGGTCCGGGCCCGGGTCACCATGAGGTCAAACGCCCGCCACATCTGGCCCACCGAGTTCATGCAGTGATAGATCCGACCGGCACCCAGGCGGTCCTGGGCGGCCTGGTGGCCGTCGCCGACCCGGCCCAGAAGGTGGTCGGCGGGCACCCGGACTTCCTCGTACGTGATCTCGCAGTGGTCCGACGTGGTGCGCCCCCAGATGCCGATGCCCCGGACGATGGTGACGCCGGGTGTGTCGGACGGGACGATGACCTGGACCATCCGGCCGGGCCTGTCGCTCTCGCCGTCGACGACCCGGCACATGACGATGAAGAAGTCGGCGGCCAGGCCGTTGGAGGTGAACCACTTGTGGCCGTTGATCACCCAGTCGCTGCCGTCCCTGGTGGCGGTGGTGGTCAGGGCCCGGGGGTCGGAGCCGGCGCTGTCGGGTTCGGTCATGGAGAAGCCCGATTCCATGGTGCCGTCGACGAGGGGTAGCAACCACCGCTGCTTCTGCTCGTCGGTTCCGTACTTGAGGAGGATCTTCTGGTTGCCGCTGTTGGGGGCAACCACGCCGAAGAGGGCAGCGGCCCCGACGGCGTAGGCCAGGACCTCGTTCATGTAGGTGTGGCCGATGAAGTCCAGCCCCATGCCGCCGTACTCGGCGGGGAGGTGGGGAGCCCAAAGACCGGCCTCTTTGACCTCGTGGCTGATCTCCTGGCGCAACTCGAGGGATCGCTGCCGGGCCACCTCGTCGTGCTCGGCCGCCCGCCGATAGCCCCACAGGGTGTCCTCGTTGGGGAGGATCCAGGTGTTGACGATGGCGGCAGTGCGGAGCCGGATGTCGTTGATGCGCTCGTCGAGCGTCGGCACCGGGTTGACGTTCATGGCCACGATCCCGGTCACGGGTTCTCCTCTCCTGCCGGACGCTCCGCGGTGGGCATGACTCAGCGGCCCTGCCGCCGCCCGCCCGTGGGCCCGGCTCGGCCGCCCGGCTGTTGCCCGGCCCGGGCCGCCAGCTCGGCCCTGGTTCGCGCCGGAGCATTGCTGCGACCCCGGCCCTGGAGCGCCTGCCCGTCGCCCGTCCGGCTCTTGCCCGTCCGGCTCTTGCCCGACCGGCTCTCGCC
>JALYVP010000323.1 GCA_030853185.1 Actinomycetota bacterium
TCACCTTCCTCACCATCGACGGCATCGATGCCACCAACTTCCAAGGCGAGCAAGCCGTCAGGCCCTGCGCGGTGAACCGAAAGACCTTCGGCGGCAACCGCACCTGGGCCGGAGCACGCACCCACGGGATCATCACCAGCATCATCGCCACCGCCGCCAAACACCGTGTCGACGCCGTCGACTACCTCGCCGCCCGAGCCCGAGGCCCCGACCTCGGCCTCGCCGTCCTCCTCGGCTAAAACCCCGCGGCCTCCTGCCCAGCCCGGACCAGCGCCGACAAAGACACCCGCGTACCCTCCGACGCCGACGCCGACGCCGGCGTGGCACCGAGCACGACCACAGCACCCATCTCTACTTAACGCGCCCGGAAATGGGCTAAACAGATACGCGACGGCGTGGTAGGCGTCATCGAGCTCGCCGGTCAGGTCGGCTAGCTCCCGGTCGGCGGAGGTGTCGTGGCCAAGGCTGCGGCAGACCTCGTCGCGGGCCTGTTCCCAGGCGTGGCTGCTGAGCAGTCGGGTCCGTGGGTCTGCCCACCGGCTGCTGGCCGGCGGGAACACATCCCGGCGGCGCAGCGCGTTCCGGAGCTGTTGGAGCACGCAGAAGGTGTAGGCGCGGCGGTCGAGCAGGCCGTCTGTTCGGACGACCAAGCGTCGCGAGGGGCCGGTGGCCAACGTCAGCGGCACCTCGTCGACGTGTACCTGTCGTCGTCCTTCGAGGGCTCGTAGGGCGTCAAGTGCGGCGAGGACCGGCCGGCCGCCGGCGCTGGCGTCTAGGTGCAGGCCGTCGAGCAGGGCGGGCAGGAACTGGCGGACATGGCTGTAGCGGGATAGCAGTTGCTCGGCCCATGCTTCTGGTTCCCGGGCTAGGTGAGCGACGGCTTCTACCGCGCCGGCAAGCTGGGCACGTGTCATGCCGCGCTCTTCGATGGCTGACCATACGGCGGCAAGGTCGCCGCGGCAAGCTCGGCGTGTAGCTGATGTGCTGCTTGTTCTCGGGCGGTCGCGACGAGGCGTTCGAGCAGACTGGTACCGGGCAGCAGCACTTCGGCGTCGACGAGACGGGCGGTGGCCAGGTCGAACAGCACGCTGGGCCGGCCCGCAGACACACGCTCCCGAGCCGCTAGCCACGCGGTCAGTTCGGTCTGCACCGCCGGGTCCGAGAAGTCCCGGTACCCGTAGGTGCGTTGGATCTCCCCGGCGTGCTCCCACTGGGTCGATCGCCGCTGGGCATAGCCCTTGAGGATGTCGGGGTCGTCGATGCCGAGCTGCGCGGCGACGTAGGCGACCACCGCCGCCGGCACGTCCGCCGGGTTGGGCAGAAACCTGCCGATGAAGCGCACCGTTCCCAGCTGCACCGCGAAACCGAGGCGGTTGTGTGCCCCCCGACGAGTATCCACGAGTTGCCGATTGGCAGCATCAAGATGGAAGTAGCGGTCCAGTTGGGCCGTGCTGGGCTCGGTTGGGTACTGCCTGGAGCGCAGCTCGTCGTCGGTCAGAGGCTCGGCTTGACTCAGCGGGCTGATGCCGGTGCGGCGCTGTCTGGTTGGTCGAGGCCGAGGGTCGCTCGGATGGTGCGCTCGAACTCGTCGAAGGGCAACTGCTGCTTGAGTCCGTAGACCAGTTCTGCGTCGGCGCCGACGAGGCGCCGGAAGGGGCCGTCAGGGGTGTCGATAGCGCTACAGATGGCGTCGACCACATCGGCGGGGTCGCCGCGGCCGTCGGCGTGGAGGGCGGTGTCGGTGGCTTGCCAGAAGTGGTCGTAGGCGGGCCGATAGGCGTGGTCGGTGGTGAGGCCGCGTGCTTGGCGGGCGTTGCCGGTGAACGCGGTGTCGTAGGCGCCGGGCTCGACGAGCAGTACTTGGACGCCGAAGGGGGCCAGCTCGAAGCGCAGCGCTTCGGAGATGGCCTCGACGGCGTGCTTGCTGGCGGCATAGGCCCCTTCGAAGGGGATCCCGATAAGGCCGGCCATGGAGGAGATGTTGATGATGGTGCCGGCATTTTGAGCGCGCATGAGGGGCGCGACAGCCCTCACCATGCGCACCACTCCGGCGACGTTGGTGTCGAGCTGGTCGTGCAGTTCGTCGTCGGCGAGGGTCTCGATGGGGCCTTGGATGGACATGCCGGCATTGTTGACCAGCACGTCGATGGTCCCCGCGAGCGGGGTGATCTCGGCGACGGCGTGCTCGACGGAGGCGGTGTCGCGGACGTCGAGCTGGTGGACGCTCAACGGCAGGTTCTCGGCGTTGGCGGTGCTCGTCAGCTCCGGTGTTCCGGCGGGGTTGCGCATGGTTGCGAAGACTCGGTCGCCTCGCCGGGCAAGGTGGAGGGCGGTGAGGTAGCCGAAGCCGCTGCTGGCGCCGGTGATGAGGACGGTGGACATGGTTGGTTTCTCCTTGACTCCAGGGCCGGACGACCTTGGTGGAATTCTTAGGTGGTGATGACGCGCCTGGTAGTCCGTTCGGCGGCAGCCAGGACGAGCCGGCGCGGGAGCAGGGTGCCTGCCGCGGCGGTGAGACGGTTCCGCCAGCCGGGCACCAGAATGGGGTTGCCGGTCGTGAGGGCATCGAGCGCGGCGGCGACGACGGTGGCAGCGTCGAGCTGTTGGCCGATGGCGGCGTCGCGCGAGCCGAGGACGTCGAAGAAGGCGGTGTCGACCGGGCCGGGACACAGCGCCAGTACCGGGATCTGCCGGCTGGCAAGCTCCGCGGCCAGCGCTTGGCTGAAGGAGATCGTGAAGGCCTTGGTGGCGGCGTAGACGGCCAGGTAGGGGGCGGGCTGAAAGCCGCCGAGGGATGCCACGTTGATGATCCCGCCTGTCCCGGCGGCGACCATGTCGGGGACTAGGGCGTGGGTGAGGTCGACCGCGGCGGTCACGTTGACCATGATCTGGTCGTGGTCGCGGCCGGCCGGGATCGTCTCGAAGCGGCCTTGGGTGGCGAAGCCGGCGTTGTTGATGAGCAGGTCGACTCGCAGGCCGAGCTCGTCGATCCGACGGCGTACCGCCGCAGCGGAGCCCTCGACGGCGAGGTCCTGAACGATGACGTCGGTGCGGATCCCGTAGGTGTCGTGGAGCCGGCTGGCGGTGGCGGTGAGGACCGGTTCGGAGCGGGCGACCAACACCACGTTGGCCTGGCGACGAGCGAGTTCTTCGGCGAAGGCGGCCCCGAGACCGGACGAAGCGCCCGTGACCAGCGCGGTGCACCCGGCGAGTCTCATCATGTCGGTCCGACGTGACTGGTCACCGGCTCGCCTGTGGGTCCGCCAGCGCGAACGCGGCGCTCGTAGCCGGCGCGGGCGGCCCGGTCGACGTCAACCAGGGTGCGGTCGATGCGCAGTGCCCGGGTGAGGACCTCGCCGGCCGGGCGGGGCAGCAGCGCAGTGAGACGGTAGAGCCATCCGGTGGAAGCCGGCACCCATACCTCGAAACGGGGCCGGTTGATCACAGCGATGATGGCGTCGGCGACCGTCTCAGGGGTGACCATGCTCAGCCCTGGAGGCTGGTAGGCGCCGGCCGCCATGTCGGTGTCGACCAGCCCGGGCAGGATGACGCTGACCCGCACTCCGGTTCCGGTGGTCTCGGCGTGGGCGGCCTCGCTGAGGGCGATGATGGCGGCCTTGGTGGCGCTGTAGACGCCGTTG
>JALYVP010000324.1 GCA_030853185.1 Actinomycetota bacterium
CCGATTCGAGGGCTGTGGTGACCGCAGGGAGGCTCATCTCTTCGTTCTCGACCGCCACGGTGCTGGTCGCACCGCCGATCAAGGCGAGGATCGAGCTTCGAGCGTTCGTCGGTGACCAAACCAGGTCTGCGCCGGTAGCGGGTATCACGGTGCTCCCGGTGAAGTCCGCGTCGAATGTCGCCTCGATGGCGGCAACGTCGGCCGGGTTGGTATCGGTGACGAGGAAGTCCCGGGTCGTCGGGTAGTCGGCGCTGACCAGGTTGGCGGTCATCACGATCGACGTGGCGTGGTCGACGGTGAGGGTCTTTTGGTGGGTGGCCGCGTAGCGTGATGGCGCCCAGGCGACGTGCACCCCATGACCGGCCAGGTAGGCGTAGGCGGGCTGGTTGTGGCGTCGTTCCAGGTTCTTGTCGAGGATGACCCGTACGTCGACGCCTTGGGCTGCAGCAGTGGCCAGGTCCGTCTCGACGGTGCGGTCGACGAGCTCGTACATGGTCAGATCGATGTGGGAGCGGGCGGCGGTGATGGCCCGCTCGACTGCGCCGAACCCCGCGGCGGGTTCGGCGACCACGGTCAGACCAGCGTTGGCCGCGGTCGGCACGGAGCAGGAACCGGGGACGGGAGGGCCGTCAGGGCCGCCGGGGCAGCCAGCCGCCGGGGTTGGGGAGTTGTCGGGTGAAGTCGCTCCGTGAGCGACCGCGTCCGCCCGGTGAACCAGGTTCGTGACCTTCTGCGACAGCTGGGGCCACAACAGCGCCGCCAGTACAGCGAGCACGACGACGCCTACGAACGCTTTGCGCTGATGGCGGCGGCCGATGGACTGGTACATGAGCTTTGCTCTCCCTCGTTCGCTAAAGGTTGTGAACAGTAAGATACGTGCCTTGTCCCACGGTGTCAAGAGGGGCACACGTCTCGATGTCGCCACAAGCGTTTAGGGCGTCTAGTAGGAGAATGGGTGCTCGCCGAGAGCCAAACGCGACAAGGTCGGCAAGAAATATCCCTCTAGGAACGGGTCCTGGAGGTTCCCGGCATTGCGGTGCGGGGGGCGCCACGAGAGCCGCGAGCGACGTAGCCGCCACGAACCTTTTGGGGGTCGCAGGCTGTTCCCCCTGGCTCGGTGATCTCTCTACAGCTGGTGCCGAGCCCCCAGGGCCGTCCCGGGTTTTCAGGCTTCGACGGTGTCGATGAGGTGTTGGCAGCGCTCGAAGAAGATCGGCCGGTGCCCGTAGGACGGCCAACGGTGGTGAGCTATCTCGTGGACGACGACGAGCTCGGCGCCCGCGTTTGTGGCGCACCTGGTGGGATCGACGAAAAGGAGCCGGGCGGGGTAGTCGGCATCTCCCCACAGGCTGGATGGGACCGCCCGGCCGGTGAGCATCTCGTAGCGGTCGGGGTCGCAGACGACGGTGAGCGGCGCCAGTCCTGCGACCCGGGCGTAGTGCGCAGCTCTCTGGTGGATCCATGCGCTCGTCGCCGGTCGACTGGCGATGTCGGGCGGCAGTCGGTGTCGGAGCGCGAAGTGGCGGCTTACGGTCTGTGCACTCACGACCGTGGTTGGCGCAGGACCTCGAGAGCTCGGGCCGCCTCGGTGAACCGGGCGGTGTAGTCGAGCCGGTCGGCCCAGCGGGCCGGGATCGCCGCCACGCCGTCACGGACGCCCAGGAGGCCGCCGGCGACCGCCCCGGTGGTATCGGCGTCGCCGCCGAGGTTGACGACGGCTACGAGGGTCTCCTCGAGGCTGGCCGAGTGACAGACCGCCCAGGTGGCGACGGTGAGGGTGTCGAGGACGTAGCCGGTGGGCCGCAGAACACCTGGGGTGGCCATCGTTCCTAGGTTGAGCGCCCCACGGACGTCGCGGCGGAGCGTGTCGTCGGCGGCGAGGGCCCTGATGGTGTCTAGGGCCGGCCGGCCGGTGACGAGGGCGGCGGCGAGTTCACAGTAGGCGACGCAGCTGTGGGTGCAGCGGGGGTCAGCGTGGGTGATGGCGGAGAGGGCCCGGGCCTCGGCCGCCCGTGCTGGGAGGCTGGTACGGACGAGCCCGGTGGGCAGGGCTCGCATGAGCGACCCGTTCCCGGCGCCCCACTCCCCCGCCACCGCGGCGCTGGCGTCGAGGCGACCGCCGGCCCGGTAGGCGCGCAGCGCCGCGGCCGTCGTTGCTCCGACGTCTCGAGGTTTGGTGTCGAGCCAGGCGGCCATGCGATCCGCAGCGAACCGGATGGTCCGGCCGGGCTGATCGCCGGCGTCGATGATCGCTTGAATGGTCGCCCACGTCAGGTCGGAGTCGTCGCTGCCCTCGCCGGCCCCGAATCCGAACGGGCCGCCCCCGGTGATGTCTTGATGCGGCTCGGCCCGTCGGGCATGGGCAGGACTGAACTCCAAGGTGACGCCGAGGGCGTCACCCGCGGCCACCCCGAGCAGCCCGCCCGCGATGCGCTCCCCGACGTCCACCGGGCTCATCCGGTCTCCAGGTCGGCCAACGCGAACGTCTTGTGCGTGCTTGCCTGGATCCGCACCGCGTCAAAGGAGCCTGGGGGGACGGCGGCAACGACCATGGCTGCCAATCCCTTCCGAGCCTCAGTGAACGTCTCACCCCATGCGAAGAGGCCCTTGACGGCCGGGTGAGGGTCCACCGCCTCGCAGTACCACGTGCCGCCGGTACGCTCCCCCACCGCGTGAACCACCAGAACGTTCTTGTGCTTGTGTGCGCTCATCATCGGCCCTCCTCAAGGGACACTGTGACTGACACGATACGTTCTCTACTCTACACACGTCAAGGGTCGACACGGCCTACCTGGAAGGCCTCGCTCTCCTTGCCGCAGGACTGTCACCGCCGGACCGCCGGCGGATCCCTGTGAGCAGTGGAGCGGGCGAGAGACCGGTGAGGGGGGCTCCGTTGACAAACAGACGCTTCACCGGTACAGGCCCGGCGGGTCCGGCGAATACCTGCCGACGAGATCCACGAAGGACTTTGCGGCGTCAGGGAAGACCACGAAGGCAAGCAGCCCGGTCACCGCGACACAGACCATCATGGCGACGCTGATCCACGACGGCCGCGTCGCCATGCGACGACCGGGATGCACGCTGGCACCATTCGGGCATGCGACCGGCGGTCCGGTCCCGTAGGACTGGCCCGGTGACGGGGCGCTCACCGGGGCGCGACACGACTCGGATCGCCGGGCGCTGACCAGGACCTCGACGAGGTCGAATGCCAGTGCCTTGTCTGCTTGGTAGGTCGTGGCGGCGGTCTCTTGAGCGTCCCACGCCCGGTATCTGGTGGCCACCGCCGGGGCGCTTCTGCCGGCGGCGAGCTCGGAGACGAGGAGCACCAGCGCCAGGTCCTCGTTCACTCCGGTTGCTGGCCAGCCGCCAGCGGTGAGCGCCAGGTCCCGGCGGACCAGCACGGTGTTGGGGTGAAAGCAGAACGGGGCGGACCACTGCTGCGCCAGTTCGCCTTCGCCCCAGGTCCGCGGCTGGTCGAACCAGTGTCGGGTTCGGCTCCCGTCGACCAGGACCCGGTTCCCGGCCACCCACCCGAGGGTTGGGTCGCTCTCGGCGACGTCGAGCAGTTCGGCGATCCCGGTCGGCTCGGCGAGGTCGTCGGCGTCGAGGGGGAAGACCCAAGGGGCGTTCGTG
>JALYVP010000068.1 GCA_030853185.1 Actinomycetota bacterium
CGACCACCGTCGCTGACAGCGTGTCAAGGTCACGCTGGTCAAAAAACGTCACGACCACGTCGCAGCACTTGCGGTATCGGGCGACCGTGTCGGCCGACAGACCTACACCCTCAACCACGCCGAGCACGGCATCAGCCAGCCTGAACACCATCGACCCCATGACATCGTCCTTTCATCCGGTGGAGCCGCCAGTTTGGGCAAACATGGCGCCACTATCACCATGAGCGGGCAAGGCCGCGGAAGAGACCCCATCAGCGCAACCGACGCACCGGATTATTCCGACAGGCCACAGTCACCAGAGCGCGTCAGCCCACGTCCCAGGGCCCTCATGCGCGAGAAGGAGCGGACGTCGGAATAACCCGAGAATCGGAGTAATACCAGTTATTCCGATTTCGGAATAACTGGTATCTCGAGGCCGTCCCCGAGCTCATGGCCATCGCCGCCGAACGCGTCGCCGCCCACTGGGAGACGAGCCCATGAGCGACCTCGCCCCCCTCCTGCAGGGCTTCTTCACCCAACGCCTCGCCGCCCGCCGGGCCAGTCCGGCCACCGTCGCCACCTACCGCGACACCTACCGGCTCCTGGTCCGCTTCGCCGCCACCCGCATTAGAAAAACCCCCTCAGCCCTGACCGTCGCCGACCTCGGACGCCGGCCTCATCGGCGCCTTCCTCGACCACCTCGAGGCTGATCGCCACAACAGCGTCGCCACCCGCAACACCCGCCTCATCGCCATCCACTCGTTGTTCAAACACGCCGCCCTGGTGTGCCCCGACGATGCAGACACCATCCGGCGGGTCCTGGCCATCCCGGCCAAACGCACCGACACCACCATCGTCTGCTACCTCACCCGGCCCGAGACCGACGCCCTCCTCGCCGTCCCCGACCGTGTGAGTGATCTCGGACGGCGGGATCACGCCCTGATTCTTCTCGGCATCCAGACCGGGCTGCGCGTCAGCGAGCTCACCGCTCTCACCTGGGCCGACATCACCTTCGGCGCCGGGGCGAACGTCCACACCATCGGCAAAGGCCGCAAGCAGCGCGCCACACCGTTGCTTCCGGCCACCGCCCGACTCTTCCAAGCCTGGGGCCGGCACCGTCACGCCGACCCCGACGATCCCGTCTTCGCTACCCGCGCCGGCAGGCATCTCAGCACCGACACGGTCGCCGATCTCCTCGACCGTCACACCGGCCCGGCCGCCATGGCATGCCCGTCGCTGTCAGCCAAACGGGTCACGCCCCACACGCTGAGACACACCTGCGCCATGAACCTGCTCCACGCCGGTGTCGACATCGCCGTCATCGCCCTGTGGCTCGGACACTTTTCAAGGGAGCGAGACCTGTCGCGATCTGTCTCGGATCGAACTGTTGTTCGGGGATGCGGTCACACCCTCTGCTTATGGTGCGCCACGTGCATGAGTGTGAGCCACGGGGAGGGATCTGGTGCAGGCGTTGAGGGCCCGGGATCGACGAACGCTGGGTCCCGCTTCTCGAGAGCCACGGGGAGGGATCTGGTGCAGGCGTTGAGGGTGGAGCTGACGGGCGTGGTGGCGTATTGGACCGTCGTGGACGACGAGTGGCGGCCGGTCCCGGCGGCCGACGCGTTCTTGCGCCATCTGCGTCTGGGCCGGGATCGTGCCGAGGGGACCACCAAGGCCTATGCGGGCGATCTGGTGTTGTTCTTGGGCTGGTGCCAGTCGGCCGGCGTGGACCTGGCCGTCGCGGCAGGATCGTTGAGCTCGTTCGTGGGGATGCTCAAGACGACGCCGGTGGCCCGCCCGGGATCGGGGCAAGGCAGGGTGCGTGGGGCTGGGCGGATCAACCACGTCCTGGCTGCGGTGCGGGAGTTCTACAAGCACACCGTGGCCGATGGGACCGTCGACGCTTCGGTGCTGGGCCGGCTATATGAGGTCGGCGATGACCGGCATCTCCCAGCCGAGTTGCGCCCTGAGGGATCCGGCCTGCGCTATCGGGCCCGGCCCCGCCATGTTCAGCGCACGCCCCGGCCGGCGCCGCCGGTGGCGGTCCGCCCCGAGGAGGCCGAAGCCGTCCTGCTGGCGTGCCGGTGCTGGAGGGACCGGCTGCTGATCGTGTTGTTGTGGTTCGGCGGCCTGAGGATCGGCGAAGCGCTCGGCCTGCGCCGCTCCGATCTCCACTTCACGGCGTCGGCTCAGGCTCTGGGTTGTCCTGTCCGCGGTCCGCATCTGCACGTGGTCGACCGGGATGGCAACCCCAACGGCGCTCACGCCAAGTCCGGCGACCACCACGTGCCGGTTCGGACCGAGATCCTGGCCTGCTACGACCACTACCTGGTCGAGCGGGGCGCCTGCGCAGACGCGCGCGACTGCGACTTCGTGTTCGTGAATCTCTTCCACGCTCCGCTGGGACAGCCCATGTCGGACCGCACGGTCCGCCAGTGGCTGGCCGTCACCTCAGCCCGGGCCGGCCTGCCCCGGGCCCTCACGCCGCACATGTTCCGCCATGCCACCGCCGGGGAGCTGCTGGCCCGAGGTGTCGGCCTGGACGTGGTCAAGGAGCTGTTGGGGCACTCGTCGATCCGTTCCACCGAGGCCTACCTGCACCCCGATGTGGACGCCGTGCGCGCCGCCGTGGACGCCTTGGGGCCGCTGCGGTTCGGTGAAGCCCGGTGAGCCCGGCACTGGGTCGCTTGGCCGCTATCGGCCCGGCGGCGGCCGGCATCCCGGCGGTGGCGACGGACCCACTGGCGGGCTGTCTGGACATGTCGCTGCTCATCGCCGCCGGCTGGGATCCGGTCTCCCAGGTTCTGACTCCCGACGCCGCCCATCCTCTCCTCGGCTATCCGGTGTGCCGAGTGTCGGGATGCGAGCTGGAAACCTGGCACAACAGCGGCATCTGCACTGGCTGCCGGTCGCGTCTGGGAACCGGGCCGGCTGTGAGTTTGGAGGCGTTTTGCGTCGCAGGGGTGTCGCGCGTCCAGCGGTCCCGGCCGCCGCTGTGCTCGGTGTGCCGGCTGCCTGGCTTCGAGCGGCCGGCCACCGCCAACGAGCTGTGTTTCAACTGCGACGGCCAGCGTCGCCATCGAGGCCAGAGCACTCGCGCCTACGTCGACGGCGACGAACGCTTCGGCCCCGCCGTCGCTCGCCCGAGCCTGGGGACCTGCGCCGTCCGCTCGTGCGCCAGGTTGGCCGCCCGCCCGGCCACCCGCTTGTGCGGCGCTCACGACTGCGCCTGGCGGCTGGCGGGCCGCCCGGAGCTGACCGTGTTTTGTGCCGCCGCCGCCCCATGCCTGGGCGACCGCAGCGGGCGGGCCGTGCTCGCCGGGATCGGCGACCAGGCCATCGCCGAGATCCTCTACGCCGTCCAAGCGTCGCTGGCCGAAGGCCGGCGGGCGATGATCCGAGACGTCCGCGGCGCCGTCGACCTG
The DNA here is from genome assembly GCA_030853185.1 of Actinomycetota bacterium. GTDB lineage: Bacteria > Actinomycetota > Acidimicrobiia > Acidimicrobiales > Palsa-688 > JALZAH01. Next base: position 3,405 of record JALYVP010000068.1, read on the forward strand.
CTCCGCCGTTGCCGGGCCCGAAGCGTCGCCGATGTTGACACCACCGGTCGGCGTGACCCGGTGGCCTGGTTCGTGCGCTTCGCCGCGGACCGCGCCGGCCTGGCCCGGGCGGCTCCCGACACCGAACGGGTCAACGACGTGTGGGACCTGCGCCTCTGGGGCGCCACCGGCCGGCTGTCGTTCGTGGGCAGCACCACCCGGGTGGGCACCCCGAGCCTCCCGATCCGCCAGGTGTGGCTGAAGGAGGCGGCCAAGGCGTGGGCGGCCGAGGCGCTGGTGTCCAAGACCGCAGGGCCGGTGCGGGCCACCATCGGGGCGGTCGGACTGCTCTCCGAGCACCTCGCCCGGCGCCGCGACGGCGGTTCCGATCCCGCCGCTTTGGACCATCGCGACGTCGAGGCCTTCCTGGCCCGCCTGGGCCGTCTCGTGTCCGCCGGCCAGCTCTCATCCGCCCGCCGCTCGCGGAGCATCCACCTGGTCAGCCAGTTCCTGCGCGACTGCCGAGAGATGGGCCTCACCGGCCCGGGTGGGCCGCTCGCCGGTCTGGCCGACCCCGTCGTGGTCCGCCGAGCCGAGCGCCCCCGGGCCACCCGCCGCGACGACGAGGTCGGCGGCGCTGCCCGAAGCGGTCATGGCCCAGCTGCTCAGCCCCGACAGCCTGGCCCTGCTCGAGCGCCTGGCCGGCCCCGCGATGCGCGCCGCGGTGGAACTGGGCGCCGGCGTCGGCCGGCGGACCGGCGAGCTGTGCTCGCTGCGCCTGGAGTGCCTGGACTACGACGACCACGTCGGCGCCGACGGACAAGCCCGGCGGTCCCCGGTGCTGGTCCACGACATGCCCAAGGTGGGCAGGTTCGGCTGCCGCCTGCCGATCCACGACCGGGAGGCCGCCATCATCGCCGCCCAGCAGGCCAGGGTGGCCGGCGCGTTCCCCCACACGCCGCCTGACCTCCTGGTGCTGTTCCCCCGGCCGCTGAAGAACCCCGACGGCACCCGGCCCATCTTCACCTCGCAGCTGCAGCGGGCGGTGCGAACGTGGGTCACTGCTCTTCCCCGCCTCGACAGCCCCGACACCGGCCCGGCCGGGCGGCCCGTCCCGTTCCCCCGCGACCAGGTGCTGCCTTACAGCTTCCGGCACAGCTTCGCGCAACGCCACGCCGATGCCGGCACTCCTGTCGACACCCTCAAGGACCTGCTCGGCCACGACACGGTGCGGACCACCCTCGGCTACTACCGGGTCACCGCCCGGCGCAAACGAGAAGCCCAAGAACGCCTCGGGCCGCTGCAGCTCGACGCCCGAGGCCATCTCGTGCGTCCAGGCCTGGCAGACCTCGCCGACACCGACGTGCTGCGCGACCAGATCGGCCAGGTGGCCGTGCCGTTCGGCATCTGCACGGAGCCGACCAACGTCGCCGCCGACGGCCACTCCTGCCCCTTCCGGCACCGCTGCTCGGGCCGTGAGTACTTCCGCACCGATCCCTCCTTCCAACCCGAGCTGTCCACCTACCTGGCCCAGCTGCTCACCGACCGGGAACGCCTCGCTGGCGCCCTGCCACAACTGGCCGAGTGGGCCCGGCGAGACGCCGCCCCCTCCGAGGAGGAGATCGACGCCGTCCGCCGCCTCCTGCGGGCCAACGACGAAGCGCTGGCCGCGCTCGACGACAACGACCGGGCCGCTATCGAAGACGCCATCTCCACCATCCGCAAGCAGCGGGCCGCGCTCGGGGTCACCTTCCCCGTCGAGCTACGCGGGATCGTCGCTCAACCCAAACCGGCCCTGTTCCCCACCATCGAGGCCGACGCCCGGCCGAGCCACGCCCGTGCCTGACCCAACCGCCCGTCTCGCCCAGCTACGCCGCCTCGACTCGCAAACCAAGGCCGCCCAAGTCATCGGCGCCCTCGACGCCATGGTCACCGCCGGCACAACGCTGAGCATCGCCGCCCTGGCCCGCAGCGCGGGGGTCAGCAGGCGCTTCATCTATGACCATCCCGAGCTCCGTGCCGAAGCCGAACGACGATCAGCCCAGATCATCGAACGTCAATCCGGGGCCATGGTCGCCACCGCCCGAGCGACCACCGCCTCCCTACGAGCCGACCTGGCCAACCTCAACGCCACCAACCACCGCCTCAACACCGAGCTCACAGCCATGCGCCGCCGGCTCGGACAGCTGCTCGGCCAAGAAACGCTCGCCGACATGTCCGCAGACGAGACCGCCAACATCGCCGCCGACGTGCCCCCCCCCAGCTCGAAACACTCGAAGCCGAGCTCTTCGCCACCAACGAGGAGCTTGCCCGGCGCACCAAGGAACTCGAAGCAGCCCGCCAGATCAACCGGGAACTCCTCAACCGCGTCAACCGCCACAGTCACTGAGCATCCAGCCGAACTGACCCCGGCGCACCGCTGTGGCGCTCACCTGTGCGTCAAGCCTCTGCGCACCTCAAAAGCCGTGGCGCACACTGCCTACCCCAGAAAAGGACACGCCTCGACCAAAGCCACCCAGGTCTACCTCCACGCCGACCTCCAACTGAAAGAACGCGCCCTGGCCCGGACCGCCCCGACCCCCCAAGCCCGCATCCACTACCAGCCCGCCGACAGCCTCCTCGCCTACCTCGAAGCCCTGTAATTATGCCGGGACCATCCAACCGATCTCCGCCCCACAACCGGCTCGCGACCGCCCACCCGGCATAACTACCAACCCGGCATAAGCACCCTTATGCCGGGCCCGGCATAACCGTGCGATCGTGTGGTCAGCCATGCCCGCACCTGTACCCGGCAGCAGCGCGAACACCGACACGTGGCCTGCTCCGATGTTCCGCACCCGTCAAGTAGGTTGCCGGTCCGTGATCCTGTCGGACCGCACCATACGTGCCGCCATCGCCGCCGGGCGCATCGGCATCGAGCCCCTCGACCCAACCGACATCCAGCCGTCGTCGGTCGACCTGCACCTCGACAGCTTCTTCCGGGTGTTCCGCAACCACACCATGCGGGTCATCGATGTGAAGAAGGACCAGGAAGAGCTCACCGAGCTGGTCGAGATCGCTGACCAGGAGGTGTTCGTCCTCCACCCTGGTGAGTTCGTCCTCGGCTCGACCTCCGAGCGGGTGCGCCTGCCCGACGACATGGTCGGACGCTTGGAGGGTAAGAGCAGCCTGGGCCGGCTAGGGCTGCTCATCCACTCGACCGCCGGCTTCGTCGACGCCGGCTGGGACGGCTTCTTGACCCTGGAGCTGTCCAACGTTGCCAATCTGCCGATCATCCTCTATCCGGGGATGAAGATCGGCCAGATCAGCTTTCTGCAGATGACCACCCCTGCCGACCATCCGTACGGCTCAGGGGCGGTGGGCTCCAAGTACCAGGGGCAACGAGGTCCCACCCCCAGCCGCTACTTCGAGAACTTCCGCCCCCGAAACTCGTAGATGGTGAACGTCTGATCCATGGCCCTCGATGGCCAACAGGACACTGACCCGGCTCCGCCGTTTCGCATCGGGATCGGCGGCCACCCGCGGTGAATCTGTCGGGCCGGCAGCTTCGGCGGCCAAGCCGTCCGGCGGCGTGGCCATCCTGGCCCGCCGGCTACGCCGACCAAGCCCACCTGACCGCGACACCCGGGAGCTGAGCGGGACCGCTCCGACACTCAGCCAGAGAGCGCGGGGGTCAGCCGGAGTTGCCGGGCCGGGGTGACGTGGCCGCCGGCTTTCTGCCCAGGACCTGACGGCGGCGAGCCGGGGAGAGGGTCAGGAACTGCATGACCAGCCAGAAGCCGAAGAACACGCTGGCGCCGGCGATCCGGGCGGCGGACAGCCCCAGGGTGAGGGCGAGGATGGTGGCCGCCGTCGGGTAGACGAGGTACAGGGCGCGGAACTTCCAGACGTCCGCCGGCGCCAGGGGGGCCTGCTCAGCCATGGGTTGCGGGCGAAGTTGCTGCCACCACGGTTCCTCCATGCCCTCCACCCTCTCAGAAACGGCGCCCGGCGACCGGTCACCCCGCCCGCGGCCGCCCTCGGAAGCTCTCCGCTGTCGGCACCCCAGCGGCCGGTCACGCCGCCTACAGGACGGTGGCGCTCGTAGGCTCCCGGGGGTGATCGGTGCCCGTGCCCTCTTGGAGACCCTGCTGGCGAGCGGGGTTGATACCTGTTTCATGAACCCGGGGACCTCGGAGATGCACTTCGTGGCGGCCCTCGACGAGGTACCGGCGATGCGGTCGGTCCTCGCCCTCTTCGAGGGGGTGGCCACCGGTGCGGCTGACGGCTACGGGCGGATGACCGGCCGTCCCGCGGCCACGCTGGTCCATCTCGGTCCCGGCTTGGGCAACGGCCTGGCCAACCTCCACAACGCCCGCCGGGCCCGAACCCCGGTCGTGAACGTGGTCGGGGACCACGCCACCTACCACCAGGCCTACGACGCCCCCCTGCAGTCCGACATCGAGACCTCTGCCGCCAACGTGTCCCAGGCCATCATCCGCCCCGCCGACCGGGCCGGGCTGGCCGCCGACGCCGCCCGGGCGGTGGCCCTGGCGGCCGGGCCCCCCGGCGGTGTGGCCACCCTGATCCTGCCCGCCGACATCTCCTGGTCCGAGGGCCCCGGCCCGGCCGGTCCCGCCGACCGCGGCGTTCCCCTGCCTGTCGACGCCGCGGCCGTCACCGGCGCGGCCAAGGCCCTGCGCTCCGGCCAGCGCACCGGGTTCCTGGTCGGCGGAGACGGCACCCGGCGCCAGGCCCTCATGGTGCTCGGCGACGTCGCCCACCGGTTCGGGGCGGAGACGATCTGCGAGACGTTCCCGGCCCGCCTGGAGCGCGGCGCCGGCATCCCCGCCCTGACCCCTCTGCCGTACCTGGGGGAGATGGCCGCCGATCTCCTCGACGGCCTGGCCCACCTGATCCTCGTGGGGGCCCGCTCGCCCGTGAGCTTCTTCGCCTACCCGGGAAAGCCGAGCGATCTGGTTCCCGCCGGGTGCCAGGTCCACCAGTTGAGCCAACCGGGCCAGCCCGCCGTCGCCACCCTCGAGGCCCTGGCCGCCGAGCTCGACGTGAGCCCCGGCACGTGGAGGGCACCCGACGACGAGCGCCCCGGGCCGCCCACCGGGGCCGACCGGCTGACGGCCGAGGCCGTGAACCGGGCGGTCGGGGCGTTGATGCCCGAGGGCGCCGTGATCTCCGACGAGTCGGCCACCTCCGGCTTTCGCGCCCGGGGGGCCAGTTCGGGTGCGCCGCCCCATGACTGGCTGACCCTGACGGGGGGCGCCATTGGCCAAGGTCTGCCCGTGGCGGTCGGGGCGGCCGTGGCCAGCCCGGGCCGGCGCGTCATCGCCCTGCAGGCCGACGGCAGCTCGCTCTACACCATCCAGGCGCTGTGGACCATGGCCCGGGAGGGCCTGGACGTCACCACGGTGATCTACAACAACCGGTCCTACGCCATCTTGAACATGGAGCTCGACCGGGTCGGCGCCGCCGGCGGACCCCGAGCCAGGGCCATGCTCGACCTGTCCCGCCCCGACCTCGACTTCGTGTCCCTTGCGGCCGGGATGGGCGTCCCCGCCACCCGGGCCACGATGGCCGGCGAGTTCGCCAACCAGTTCGCCGCCGCCCTGGCCACATCCGGGCCGACCCTGATCGAGGCCGTGATCTGAGAAGATGACGTATGCCTCTGCACGGTGACTACGAGCCATCCACCCAGAAGTGGGTCCGCGACCAGGTCGAGCTGTACGAGGGCTCCGGCGGGACAAAGGGGACGACCCTGCTCGACCGGGGCATCCCGGTGGTCGTTGTCACCTCGGTCGGGGCCAAGTCGGGCCGGCTGCGCAAGAACCCGGTCATGCGGGTCGAACACGACGGGGACTACGCCCTGGTGGCATCCAAGGGGGGCGCTCCCGAGAACCCGGTCTGGTACAACAACCTGGTCGTCAACCCCCAGGTCGAACTGCAGGACGAGACGAAGAAGTGGGACATGACCGTCCGCCAGGTCACCGGCGACGAACGGGTCGCCTGGTGGGATCGGGCCGTCGCCGTGTACGCCGATTACGCCGACTACGCCGAGAAGACCGACCGGGAGATCCCGGTGTTCGTGGCCGAAAGGGACTGAGCCCCGCCCGGCGGCAAAGCTACGCCCCGGGCCCCCGGGCCGGACCCCGGTTGAACACCTCGAACAGCTCGACGGGGATCGGGAACACCAGGGTCGAGTTCTTCTCGGTGGCGATCTCGGCCAGGGTTTGCAGGGTGCGCAGCTGCAGGGCACCGGGGCTGGCGGTCAGCTTGTCGGCTGCCTCCCCCAGCTCGACGCTGGCCTGCAGCTCGCCGGTGGCGGCAATGACCTTGGCCCGGCGCTCGCGTTCGGCCTCCGCCTGGCGGGCCATGGCACGGAGCAGCTCGGGGGGCAACTGGATGTCGCGCACCTCGACCTGGCGAACGTCCACGCCCCATTCGGTGGTGCTGCGGGCGATCGTCGCCCGCAGCTCGGCGTTGACGTCCTCCCGGTGGGCCAGGAGGCTGTCGAGCTCGTAGCGGCCGATGATCGAGCGCAGGCTGGTCATGGCGATGCGTTGGCTGGCGAAGCGGAAGTTGTCCACGCCGATCACCGCCCGCACCGGGTCCACCACCTGGAAGTACACGACCGCATCGACGGCGATGGTCACGTTGTCCTGGGTGATGACGTTCTGCGAGGGGATGTCGATGACCTCGACCCGCAGGTTGACCTTCACCACCCGGTCGACGAGGGGGATCCTCCGGACCAGGCCCGGGCCCCGGGGCTGGCCGATGACCTTGCCGAAACGGAACAGGACGGCCCGGGAATACTCGGTGACGACGATCAGGGTGGCCCGCAGCGCGGCCGCAATCAGGACAAGCAGAACGATCACGATGGTGGCGATTGCCGAACCCTGAATAGTTGCGGACACGCTCGACGAGGACAGCATGGATGTGAGTATCATTCAGGCAGTCGCCTCGTGCACGTTGGCTGGGACAGACGTCACAGCGGAGTGGCTAACATGATCTTGCTCGCAGCGGGTATGTTTGTAAGGTCTGGAGTGGGAACCCGCCACCTACTCCAGTAAAAGAGCGGTATCGAGATCCGCCGCTCGGACCGCTCCACTGATGGCGCCCCTTGGGGCGCCATCAGTGTGTCCGGGCTCAGGTGGGTGGGACGATCCCGTCGAGGGAGGCGGCAGTGACCCCTCCGAACACTCGTTTGACCAGCCTCCCCTGGGGGTCGATCACGAACGACACCGGCAGGCCCACCACCCGGTAGCGGCTGCCGACGGACCCGGCCCCGTCACCGACGAGGGCCCAGGTGACGTGATGGATCCGAACGAAATCCCCGGCCGCCGCCGCCGAGTCCCGGAACACGACGCCAACCACCCGGGCCCGACCACCGGCGGCGAACTCCTCCAGCTGGGGGGTCTCCCGCTGGCACGGGCCGCACCAGGTGGCGAAGAAGTTGAGAATGACCCAGTGGCCGCGCTCCGACGCCGACGACAGGGCGGACCCGTCGAGGGTCGTCCCTGACCACGCCGGTGCGCTCTGGCCGAGCACCGGTCCCGATGCCCTCGACGGGGCGGTGGTGGCAAAACCGACCACGGCGGCGACGACGATGACAGCGGCCGTCGCCGCGCCGACGGCCGCCCAGGCTCGCCGGGACAGGGTCGGGGGGGCGGTCATCGCCTGGCGATGTTCCCACGGTGCTGCGGGCCGGTCGGTGTCACCCCTGGCCCCCATGGAACCAGGCAGGCGGAGACGGCGTTCTGCTGGCCCGAGGGCGACGGCTCCGGCTGGTTCACCCCGGCGTTGGAGGTGGCCCTGTTCGGCCACGCCACCCTGGCGACCGCTCACGTGCTGTGGCGGGAGCGGGGCGGCGGGCCCCTGGGGCGGACCGCCCTCGAGGTCGAGCAGGACCTCCCCCGCACGGGAAGGCTGTGGGTCGACGTGCGACGAGTGGATCGGCATCGCCGGGAGCGCCGTCACCGTGGTGCGCGGCGAGCTCCTGACGCTACCTCCTGGCCGTGCAGCCTCCCGCCCCGTTCTCGTTGGTGATACAGCCCTCTGGCGTGCTTTACCACCAACGAGAAACGGGAGGCGTCAGATCCGGTCCGCCGCTGTCGAAAGGCCCACACAGCGTCCCTGCTTGCGGGTGGCACCTCACCGCCCGGGGGCGTCCGGGGCGCTTGACAAGTACGCCATCGGGGTATTAACCGCCCATGCGCGTCGCACACCGATTCGAACCGGTGGCGTGCACGGTGAAGGATGCGAGGCGTCTCGTCCGGTCCACGCTGGACGCCTGGTCAGTTCCCGAGGGAGATTCGTTGCTTCTCGTTTCGGAGCTGGCCACCAACGCCGTCTTGCACGCCCGAACCCCCTACACCGTCACCGTCAGCACGGTCGCGCCCGAACGGGTGCGGGTGGCCGTGACCGATGACGACCCCGCTCCGCCCGTCTCCGACCTGCCCGGCTCGGAGCAGGCCACCTGCGGTCGGGGCATGCTGATGGTGCTCGCCCTGGCCAACCGGTGGGGATACGAGCCGCAGCCGGGCGGCAAGACGGTCTGGTTCGAGACCTGAGCCTCAGCCGCGGTCGATCCTGATCCCCTGGCGCCGACGGTCGGCCAGGACGGGGAACCGGGCCCGGACGTCGGCGGGAGCGGCCGGGTCCACCTCGGCCCAGGTGACCCCCTCGTCGGTGCCGGCCTCGGTGATCACCTCACCCCACGGGCCGATCACCCGGCTGTGGCCGGCGATGGCCACCCCGCCGTGCTCCCCGGTGGCGTTGGTGGCCACGACGATCACCTGTTGCTCCACGGCTCGGGCCGCGGTGAGGAGCCGCCAGTGGTCGAGCCGGGCGGCCGGCCAGGCGGCCGGAACGATCACCGACTCGGCGCCAGCGTCGACCAGGCGGCGCCACAGCTCCGGGAACCGCAGGTCGTAGCAGGTCGTCGCCCCCGTCGCCCCGAGCGGGCCTGGTGTGACGCTCACCGAGTCACCCGGTTGGAGCAGCTGGGCCTCGAGGGACCCAAGACCGAACACGTGGATCTTCCGGTAGGTGTGGACCACCCGGCCGGAGGGGTCGATCAGCACCGCGGTGTTGTGCAACCGGCCGGCGCCCCCCGGGGGGGCTTCGACGATGCTGCCCAGATGGATCCAGGTGCCGAGCGATCGGGCCCACTCGCAACCGGCGGCGACGGTGTCACCGTCGAGGGGCTCGGCGCGCGCCGCGTAGTGGTCGAAGGCGAAGTAGCCCGGAGCCCACAGCTCCGGCAGGGTGATCAGGTCGGCCCCGGCCGCCGACGCGACCATCGTTGCCACCCGTTGGCGGCGGACGGTGACACGCTCATCGTCGGGGCTGGCCACCTGGATCTGAGCAATTCTCAAGAGCCGCCTCGCAACAAGCGGCCAAATGCGGCCATAGCCCTCGACCCGCACCGCTCGGCGGCGTCGACCACGCCGAGGAAGGCCAGGAACCCGTGGACCAGCCCGTCGCCCTCGACGTGGTCAACCGGGATCCCGGCGCGGGCCAGGTGAGCGGCATAGGCCACGCCCTCGTCGTGGAGAGGATCGTATTCGGCGGTGGCGATGACAGCTGGGGCCAGCCCGTCGGGCACCGGGGCGTGCAGCAGGGCGACGTCGAGGTCGGCGGCGGTCTCGGGCGTGGGCGCGTACTGGTGCCAGAACCACGCCATGTCCGCAGCGGTGAGGAAGCAGCCCTCCCCGTTGGCCTGGACCGACGGGAAGCCCATTGCCGGGTCCACCGCCGGGTAGGCCAGGAACTGGGCAGCCAGGTCCACCCGGTCCGGCCCGTTCGCGGCCCGCAGGGCGGCGCCGGCGGCGAGGGAGGCACCGGCGCTGTCACCGGCCACGCCGTGGGGACGGCCCCCGAACGTGGCCGCCGTCCACCGCAGCGCCGCCATCACATCGTCGAGCGGCCCCGGGTG
>JALYVP010000325.1 GCA_030853185.1 Actinomycetota bacterium
GGGCCCGACGTGGCGTGCCGGTCGACCAACCGCCGGCAGGCCGGGACCAGCCCGGCGGGATCCTGGGCGGCTACCGCCGCCAGCGCGTGGCCGGCCTCGGCGGCGATCAGCGCCGGGTCGGCACCGTCGACCCGGGCGACAGAGCGGAGGCGCTCGATGGGGTGCATCAGCGGCCGGGGGTGAAGACCATCAGGTACAACCCGACGATGACGATGACGTTGACGTTGAACACGCCCCAACCGGGGCGATCCGCTTCTCCAGCGAGGCCAGCTCGGCACAGAGCAGGTGCAGGAGAGCGAAGATGCGAAATCCGGCGGACGTGGGCATCGCTTCGAACGGTAGCCGCCGGCGGCGCCAAGAAACGATGCTCGCCGGCCGGGGGCTCAGTCTCGTTTCGGGCTGACGGTGGGGGCCCCGGTCCCCACCAGCTGACGGGGCGCAAGGACCTCGTCGACCATGCCATAGGACACCGCATCGCGGGCGCCGAGGATGTAGTCACGATCGGTGTCGCGGCTCACCCGGTCCACGGTCTGCCCGGTGTGGTGGGCCAGGATCTCCTCCAGTCGGTGGCGGAGGAAGCCGATCTCCTTGGCCTGGTTCTCGATGTCGATCGACTGGCCCTGAGCACCTCCGTGGGGTTGATGGATGAGCACCCGCGCGTTGGGGAGGGCGAACCGCTTGCCGGTCGTGCCCCCGGCCAGGAGCACCGCCGCACCGGATGCGGCCATGCCCAGGCACACGGTGGACACGTCGGCGGCGACGATCTGCATGGTGTCGTAGATGGCGAAGGTGGAGGTCACCGATCCGCCCGGGCTGTTGATGTACAGGCAGATGTCTCGGTCCGGATCCTCAGCTTCGAGGTGCAGCAGCTGGGCGGTCAGGAGGCTGGCGCTGGCGTCATTGATCTCGGTGTTGAGCATGACGATGCGGTCTTTGAGCAGCCTCGAATAGATGTCGAATGACCGCTCGCCTCGCGCCGACTGCTCGATGACGGTAGGGACCAGATAGCTCATGGGTGGGCTCCTCTCGCTGTGATGCCCGCAGCCTATACGCAACGTTGAGGTTGCTTATAGGCAACGGTCGGAGCCGGACGACAGGGCGGACCGCAGGCTTCGGGGCGGGGGGCACGAAATGCTGACGGTGGCATCGCCAGGACAGCTACGCTCCAAAGGGGCAACCGGCCGGTTGCTCGATCGTGAATCAGGCAGATCGGATGCCAGGATGCACATCCGATGTCAGGAGGCAGAGTGTGATCGAACGTCAGCTGGTGCTGCCGGTGCCCGCCGAGAGCCTGTGGGACGCCATCACCGATCCGGCGGAGGTGGCCGCCTGGTTCGGATCGACGGTCGAGTGGGAGCTGCGCCCGGGTGCTCCGGCCCGCTTCGACGGCCATGACGGCAGCCGGCGCCGGGGGTTGGTGACCGAGGTCCAGCCGGGCCGACGCCTCAGCTTTCAGTGGTGGAACGAGGCCGATGGCCCCGACGCCGCCTCCGAGGTGACCTATGACCTCGACCCCGATCCTGACGGTGACGGGACTCGGCTGGTGGTGACCGAACGCCCCGTCGACCCCGCGTCGGCCGGGGCCGAGCCCGTCACCTCGGGACCGGCGGTTTCGCTTGCGCCCGTATCCACCGGGGCGACGAGAGGCGCCAATCGGGGGGCGTGGACGGACTGGGACGGCCGGCTCTTCAGCGCCTGGGCTCTGGCCACCTCCCGGGTCACAGCCGGAGGTCGCCCCTGAGCGCCGATCCCGGGCCGGGGCAGCCCGGCGTGGATGCGGTGTTCGCCGCTCTGGCCGATCCCACTCGCAGGATCCTGCTCGACCGCCTGTCGCGCCAGGGCCCCCAGAACGCCACCGAGCTGGGTCGGGGCGCACCGATGAGCCGCCAGGCCGTGGCCAAGCACCTCGCCTCCCTGGAGGCGGCCGGGTTGGTGTCGTCGCGCCGCCACGGCCGGGAGGTCCGCTACGAGCTGGTACGCACGACGGTCGCCCAGGCCACCACCTGGCTGGACGATGTCGGCGCCCGGTGGGACGAGCGGCTCGACGCTCTGAAGCGCCACCTCGGGTGACCGGGATGGGCGACCCTCGGGCTACCGGGCGGTCCCGCCTCTGGTCATGGCAACCACGTCGAGGACCTTGTCCACGTCGGCCTCGCTCATCAGCCCCCGCTCCAGGACGACGGTGCGCAGATCCTTGCCTTCGGCCATCGACGCCTTGATGACCCTGGCCGCCTCCTCGTAGCCGATGTAGGGGTTGAGGGCGGTCCCGATGGACGGCGACGACAGGGCGTAGGTCCGGCACTGCTCGACATTGGCCTCGATGCCGGCGATGCACTTGTCGGCGAACACCCGGGCGGCGGCACCGAGGAGGCGGATCGACTCGAGCAGGTTGCGGCCGATGACGGGGAGCATGACGTTGAGCTCGAGGTTGCCGGCGGCCCCGCCGAAGGCCACGGCGGCGTCGTTGCCGATCACCTGGGCCACGACCTGGGAGACGGCTTCGGGGATGACCGGGTTGACCTTGCCGGGCATGATCGACGAGCCGGGCTGGAGATCGGGGATGCGGATCTCCGACAGCCCCGTGCGCGGCCCACTGCCCATCCAGCGCAGATCGGTGGCGCACTTGTAGAGCGACACGGCAATGGTGCGGAGGGTGCCGGACGCCTCGACGAGGGCGTCGCGGGCCCCCTGGGCCTCGAAATGGTCGCGGGCCTCGGAGAGCGGCAGCCCGGTGACCTCGACCAGCCTGGCGATGACGCCCCCGGCGAACTCATGGGGCGCGTTGATGCCGGTGCCAACTGCGGTGCCGCCGAGGGGTAGCTCGCCCACCCGGGCCAGGACGCCATCGAGGCGCTCGACGCCGTGCTCCACTGCCGCCGCGTAGCCGCCGAACTCCTGGCCCAGGGTGACGGGAGTGGCGTCCATGAGGTGCGTCCGCCCGGACTTGACGACGTCGGCGAACTCCCCGGCCTTGTCCCGCAACGTCGCCGCCAGGTGCCCGAGGGCGGGGATCAGGGTGTTGACGATCTCGGTGGTGGCAGCCAGGTGCATAGCCGAGGGGAACGTGTCGTTGGACGACTGGGAGCAGTTGACATCGTCGTTGGGGTGGACGGTGGACCCGAGGCGCTCGGCGGCCAGGGTGGCCAGGACCTCGTTCATGTTCATGTTGGTGGAGGTACCGGACCCGGTCTGGAAGACATCGATGGGGAATTCCGCATCCCAGCGCCCTTCGGCCACCTCACGGGCGGCTCCGGCGATGGCGTCGGCCACGTCGGTGTCCACGATCCTCAGCCTGGCGTTCTCCAGGGCGGCGGCCCCTTTGAGGGTGGCCAGAGCAGCGATCAGCGACGACTCGACCGTCATCCCGGAGATGGGGAAGTTGTCCACCGCCCGCTGCGTCTGGGCCTGCCACTTGGCGTCGCTCGGGACCTGCACCTCGCCCATGGAGTCGTGCTCGATTCGGAACTCGGTCATACCTGGGACGGTACCGCAGGGCGTTCCCCACTCCTGTGGCCAGTGAGACTGAAGTGACAGATGTGGTTTCTGTGACTAGCCTCCGGCGCCAGGCCTGAGGGGTCTGGCCCGAGGAGGTTCCGTTGTCTGCATCGCCACACCCAGAGG
>JALYVP010000069.1 GCA_030853185.1 Actinomycetota bacterium
CAGGCGCCGGCGAACGGCCTCCACCCGCTCCGGAAGCTCGGCGGGCGCCCTCACTTCGACGCAGAGACCGAAACGGTCAAGGAGTTGGGGGCGCAACTCGCCCTCCTCGGGGTTCATGGAGCCGACCAGGACGAACCGGGCCGCATGGCGCTGCGAGATCCCGTCGCGCTCGACGATGTTGACCCCGGAGACGGCCACGTCGAGCAGGGTGTCCACCAGGTGGTCGGCCAGCAGGTTGATCTCGTCCACGTAGAGCACCCCGCCGTCAACCTGGCCGAGCAGGCCGGGCCGGAGCCGGGCCACACCGTCGCCGAGCACGCCGGGGAGGTCGAGGGTGCCGACCACCCGGTCCTCGGTGGCGCCGAGGGGAAGGTCCACGAACGGGGCGCCGCCGGCCAGCAGCCCGGCCAGCCCCCTCGCCAGGGTGGTCTTGGCCGAGCCCTTCTCGCCGCGCAGCAGCACCCCGCCGATGCGAGGATCGACGGCCGCCAGCTGGAGGGCCAGCTTGGCGTCGTCCTGGCCGACGACGGCACTGAACGGGAACCCGGTCACCGCATCTCCTCCCAGCCCTCCCCTTCGAGGATGGCGTCCTCCAGGGTCCGGCGGGCCTCCGGCGACGCCTGCCACAGGTCCCGCTGAGCGGCCTCCAACAGGCGCTCGGCGATGGACCGCAGAGCTGCCGGGTTGGACTCGGCGAAGAACTTCCTCACGTCCGGGTCGGCCACATAGGCGGCGGTGACCCGTTCGTACATCCAGTCCTCCACGACGTGGGCCGTGGCGTCGTAACCGAACAGGTAGTCGACGGTGGCGGCCAGCTCGAACGCCCCCTTGTAGCCGTGGCGACGCATGGCGTCGATCCACTTGGGGTTGAGGACCCGGCTGCGGACCACCCGGGCCGCCTCCTCGGCCAGGCTGCGCACCTGGGGGTTGGCCGGGTCGGAGCTGTCACCGAACCAGGCCCGGGGGGCAGTGCCGGTCAGGCTGCGGACGGCAGCGACCATGCCCCCGTGATCCTGGAGGTAGTCGTCGGAGTCGAAGATGTCGTGCTCCCGGTTGTCCTGGTTCTTGACCGCCACCTCGATGGCCGCGAAGCGCCGGCGCATGCCCTCGGGAGCAGCCGTGCCGTAACGATCCCGGCCGTAGGCGAAGCCGGACCACGCCAGGTACACCTCGGCCAGGTCGGCGTCGGTCCGCCACGATCCCTGCTCGATGACGGGGAGGATCCCCGACCCGTAGCCACCCGGTGGGGGTCCGTACAGGCGGGCGTCACCGGTGCCGGACTCCCGGACGGGGTTGTCGGCCGGCACCTCGTCAAGGTCAGCAACCAGACCGACGGCGTCGTCGAGGAGCTCGATGACGTGGGGGAAGGCGTCCCGGAAGAAGCCGCTGATCCGAAGGGTCACGTCCACGCGGGGGCGACCCAGCGTGGCGACACTGATCGCCTCCAGGCCGGTCACCCGCTGGCTCTCGCCGTCCCACGTGGGCCGCACCCCGAGGAGGGCCAGGGCCTCGGCGGCGTCATCCCCGGTGGTCCGCATGGCGGCCGTGCCCCACAGGACCAGCCCCACGGTGCGCGGCACCCGGCCCGTCTCGGCCACGTGGCGCTCGATCAGACGGTCGGCCAGCCCCTGGCCGACCTCCCAGGCCAACGGTGAGGGGATGGCCTTGGGGTCGACGGAGTAGAAGTTGCGGCCCGTCGGCAGCACGTGGGCTCCGCCCCGGCTGGGCGCCCCGCTCGGCCCGGCCGGCACGTACCGCCCGGCCAGACCGTCGAGCAGGTGGTCCAGCTCGTCGGTGGTCCGGGCCAGGTTGCCGACGAGGCGGTCGGCCACCCACCGCAGCGTGGGGTCCGTGGTCGTCGACGCATCCCAGCCGGTGGCGGCCAGGGCTTCCACCAGGCGGCGGCATTCGGCTTCCACCCGGTCGGTGGCCTCCCGGGTGCCGGCGGCCGGGCGGTCGTCCCCGGCGCCCAGGCGAGCGCCCAGCCGGTTGGCGACGGTGGCCCGCAGCGACGGGACACCACCCTGGGGCAGCCGGGTGACGGCCAGGATCACGTCGGTCAGGGTGTCACCGGCCGGGGGTTGGCCGAGGACGTGGAGGCCCCCACGGATCTGGGCGTCCTTCAGGGCGCAGAGGTAACCGTCGACGTGGAGGATCATGTCGTCGAAGGCGTCTCCGTCGGGAGGCGCATCGCCCAGGTCGAGGTCCCGGTGGATCTCGGCCGATACCAGCAGGTCCCACACCTGGGTTCGCAGCCGGGGCAGCTTGGCCGGGTCCATGGCCGCCACCTGGGCGTAGGTGTCGAGAAGCCGCTCGAGCTGGGCCAGTTCGTCGTAGACGTCGGCCCGGGTGAGTGGGGGCGGCAGGTGATCGATGATGACCGCATGGGTCCGGCGCTTGGCCTGCGCTCCCTCGCCGGGGTCGTTGACCACGAAGGGGTAGAGGCACGGGAGATCGTCGAGGGCGATGTCGGGGTAACAGGAGCCGGAGAGGCCCAGGGCCTTGCCCGGAAGCCATTCGAGGGTGCCGTGCTTGCCTAGGTGGATCACGGCGTCGGCGCCCCAGCCACCTTCGCCCACCGGCGAGGCCAACCAGCGGTAGAAGGCGAGGTAGTGATGGGGCGGTGGCATGTCCGGGGAGTGGTAGGTGCCGATGGGGTCGGCTCCGAACCCGCGGGGTGGTTGGATGGTGACCACCACCCCGCCCAGGTCGACGCCAGGAAACACCAGCTCGTCGTCGCGGACGTAGACGGTGCCCGGCGCCGGACCCCACACGGCCTCCACCCCGTGGCGGGCCGGCTCCGGCAGAGACGCGAACCAGCGGTTGTAGGCGTCGGTGGGCAACCGCCCGGGGGCCACTGCAGCCTGGGCCGCGGTCAGGGTCGGGGTCTCATAGGTCAGCCGGTCGGCCAGCTCGGCCATCAGCGCGTCCCCGTCGGGAGGGATGCGACCGACCATGTAGCCGGCATGGGCCAGGGTCTTCAGCACCTCGATGGCCGAGGCCGGGGTGTCCAGCCCGACAGCGTTGCCCAGCCGGCTCCTCCTGGTCGGATAGGCGGACAGCACGATGGCGATCCGCTTGGTCGCGGCCGGACGACGGGCCAGGTCAGCGTGGCGAACGGCCAGGCGGGCCAGGCGGTCGGCCCGCTCGGGATCGATCCGGGTGGCCACCACGTCGGCTCCGTGCCCGTCGCCGACCTCGACGACCTCCTTGAACGCGGTCGTCGGGCCGATGATGCGGCCGTCGAACTCGGGGATGGCCACCCCCATGGCCACGTCGACGGGTGACAGGCCGGCGGGGTCGGCGGCCCACACCTCGCCAGAACGGCTCGACGAGGGCGATTGGATGACCGGCACCCCCAGGTCGACCAGGGCGGGGATCTCCCATGCCGACGCCTCATCGCCGCCGGCGGCGCCCGTGGCTCTTGCCGGACCGGCACCCGCCGTCCCCGACCCGGCCGCGCCCGCCGTCCCACCGGCGGCGCCGGCGGCGAGGGTGGAGGTGATGACGACGTCGACGCCGTACTCCTTGGCCAGGGCCACGGCGGGAACGGCCCCGTCGGCGTCCGCTCGCAGCGAGTAGGTGAAGATGGCTACGGCGTCCGCCCCCGCCGTCTCCAGGGCGGCGCACAGGTCGGCCACGTAGGTGGTGTTGCCGGCCACCAGGTGGGCCCGGTAGAACACCACCGCCACCAGCGGCCGGTCGCCGCCGCGAACCGCCCCCGGAACGCCGATGCCGGCGCCGTCCCAGACGCCGTGGGCGCCGATCTCGGTCGGCCGGTCGAAGCCGTGCCCGGTCATCAGCAGGGTGTCGGAGACGAACCGGAGCAGGTTGGCCATGTTGGCCGGCCCGCCCGCCGCCAGGTAGCGGTGCGATTCGGCGACCACCCCGGCAGGGACCGTCGACGCCTCGGCCAGCTCAGCATCCGGTGTGGCCTCGCCGCCCACGGCCACGAGCGGTATCCCCCGGCGCACACAATCGGCCCGGAGCCGATCGAACGGCTCCTCCCACGCCCCGCGACCGCCGAGGAGACGGACCACGACCAGATCGGCGCCGGCGTCCTCGGCCGCGTCCAGAGCCCGCCCGACCCGATCGGGGTGCACCCCCCTCGTCCGGCGCAACTCGCCAGGCAGATCCTCGACAATGGAGCGCAGGGCAAGCAACTCTGTGTCGGCGTTGGAGCAGAACAGGATCACCGGTTACTCGTTCTCCATCCTCGTGGTGCGGCCCCCTGCCGGTGTCCTGGCTCCCGGATCGGTGGTCCCCTCCGCCTTCCAGCCGCGTTGGCCGTGGCGTGTCGGAGGTTCGCTCCCCGGTGACAGTTGCGGGACAGCCCCGGATTCGCACCGGTGTTCCCGTCAGGTTGGCGGGAACGCTACCCGGCGGGCGGCGGCGGCGCACGGTGAGCGGGGAGCTCATGGGGGAGAGCGGTGTAGGCGGAACCCGCCGAGGTGGAGGCCATTCCCATACCTGGCAGACTCCAACCGATGCCCCGCCCGTCGATCGTCCTGCTCAACACCGGTCTGGGAAAGGGCAAGTCGTCGGCTGCCTTCGGGGTCATGGGCCGGGGATGGGCCCGGGGATGGACCGTCGGCGTCGTCCAGTTCGTCAAGGGCGGCAAGTGGAAGACCGGTGAGCGCAAGCTGGCCGACCACCTCGGGATCGAGTGGCACACCCTGGGGGACGGCTTCACGTGGGAGTCGACCGACATGGACGAGACGGCGGCCAAGGGTCGGCACGCCTGGTCGGTGGCCGAGGGGATGCTGACCGGCGGTGCCTACGACCTGTTGATCCTCGACGAGGTGACCTACGCCGTCAGCTACGGGTGGGTGGACGTGGCCCACGTGGTGGCCGCGGTGCGGGCCCGGGCGACGCGGACCAACGTGGTCATGACCGGGCGCAACGCCGCCCCCGAGCTGATCGACGTGGCCGACACGGTGACGGAGATGACCAAGGTCAAGCATGCCTACGACCGGGGCATCAAGGCCGTCAAGGGGCTCGAATATTGAGGGTCCGTTGACCACAACGCTCGGGCCGCGCGTGGTGATCGCCGGCACCCACAGCGGGGTGGGCAAGACCACGGTGGCCACCGCCCTGATGGCCGCCTTCCGGCGCCGGGGCACGACGGTGGCGTCCGCCAAGGTGGGCCCGGATTTCATCGACCCCGCCTACCACTCGGCCGCCACCGGCCGACCGCCGCGCAACCTCGACGCCTGGATCTGCGGGGCCGACGCCATCGGCCCCCTGGCCGGCCGGGCCGGCGCCGGCGCCGACCTGCTCATCACTGAGGGGGTCATGGGTCTCTACGACGGATCCGGCGACGACACGCCGGCCTCCACCGCCGACGTGGCCGCCATGCTCGACGCCCCGGTGATCCTCGTCGTCGACGCCCGGGCCATGAGCCAATCGGTGGCCGCCCTGGTCCGGGGCTACCGGGACCATGACCAGCGCCTGAACCTGGCGGGGGTCATCCTCAACTTCGTGGGCAGCCCCCGCCACGAGATGCTGCTCCGCGACGCCCTGGCCACCATCGAGGTGCCGGTCCTCGGTGCCCTCGGCTGCGACGACGCCCTCACCTGGCGGTCCCGCCATCTCGGCCTGGTCCCGGTGGCCGAGGATCCGGCCGCCATCGTCGCGTCGCTGGCCCGCCTAGCCGAGGTGATTGCCGACGGCTGCGACCTCGACGCCGTCGCCCGGATCGCAGCCACCGCCTCCAGGCGCCCCGTCGCCGACCCGCTCCTTCCGGCCCCCGCCGGTCGGGTCCGGGTGGCCGTGGCCGGGGGCCGGGCTTTCACGTTCTCCTACCACGACAACCTCGAGGCCCTGACCGCGGCCGGCGCCGAGCTGGTGCCGTTCGACCCGCTCACCGAGAGCAACCTGCCCGAAGGCGTGGACGCCATGGTGGCAGGGGGCGGCTTCCCCGAGGTCTATGCCGCCGAGCTGGCGGCGAACACCCCGTTGACCAGTGCGCTGCGCCGCCGGATCGACGGGGGCCTGGTGGTGTGGGCCGAGTGCGGGGGCCTGCTGTGGCTGGCCCGGACCCTCGGCCAGCACCGCCTGGTGGGGGCCGTCCCGGCCGATGGGGTCATGGCCGGTCGGCTGACCCTCGGCTACCGCCGGGCGGTGGCCACCGTCGACAGTCCCGTGGCGGCCGCCGGCACCGAGGTGCGAGGCCATGAGTTCCACTACTCGAGCCTCGAGCCGGCCGGCGAGGCGTGGACCTTCACCGAAGGACCGTCACCGCGCTCCGAGGGTTTCGCCTCCCCCACCCTGCTGGCCACCTACCTGCACCTGCACCTGGGCGGTGACCCAGCGCCCGCCCGGCGCCTGGTCGAGATCACCGAACGGGCCCGCAAAGCACTCTGGGCCTGAGAGGCGTCCGGGGGGCGGGGACCGGACCGGGCCTGAGACGCGTCCGGGTGCGGCGACCGGACCGGGTCTCAGCCGCCAGGCCGGCGCTCCTCGACCAGGCGCAGCGGTGCGCCGGCCTCCCCGGCACCCGGGGCATCTCCGCCCGCCTCGCCTCGGGTGTCGGAGCGCCCGACGTCGGGGACATCGGGAATGACGGCAACCAGGCCGGGCACGACCAGGTCGGTCAGATAGTCGACGAGCGCCGGGCGTGACATCGACGGATGCTCCAGCCACCGATCGGCGGCCGAGCGGATCATGCCGACGACACCGAAGCCCCAGGGCTCCGCTGCGCCCGCATCGGCGCCCGCCTGGCGCAGCAGGTGGCCGAAGGTCCGGGTGGCGTGCAGGCCGACGACCGTGGCGTAATCGTCGACAGGATCGCTGTCGACCACCCGGCTGGGCGGCGCCGAGTGCACCACGAACCGATAGACCTCCGAGTCCGCCTCGATGACCCGCAGATAGACATCGATGCCCGCCGCCAGCTTGGAGCGCACGGTCTGCTCCTGGTCCAGGGCGTTCGTGACCTGGCGGACGACGCTCTTGGCGGCGGCGACGCCGATGGCCAGGTGCAGCCCGGCCTTGTCGGTGAAATAGCGGTAGTAGACGGGCTTGGCGATACCGGAGCGACGAGCGATGTCGTCCATGCCCACGCCCGCCCCCTCGGCTCGCACGACCTCCACGGCGGCGGAAATGAGCTCCTTGCGACGCTGCACCCGGTGGGCGTCCCACCGGGATCGGCGCCCGTCGCCCGAATCGGTGCGTGCCCGTTTGGTCGCCACTGCCGGCAGGTTACCGCGAGTTATCTGGTACGTTGAGTTACACACTGGGAGGAGGCCCGAGATAAGTACCGTGTCGTCACTGACCGCCAGGTTTCTTGGCCATCGCCGCGTCGGCGGACAGCTGAGAGCCGTAGCGATCGGCACCGGCGCCGCCGCCCTGGGGGCCACGGCCCTCGAGGTGCGCCGCCGGGTATCCACCAGTGGGGCCAGAGCGGCATTGCCCAGCACCGACCTGGCCCGCGGGGTGCTGGCCCGTATGACCACCCCGTTGCTGCCCGACGACTACCTGCACCTGATCAACCCGCTGTGGACGGCGAGAGAGATCCGGGGTCGGCTGGTGAAGGTCATCCCCGAGACAGAGGACGCTGCCACCCTGGTGATCAAGCCCGGATGGGGTTGGTCCTTCAACTACCTACCCGGTCAGTACATGGGCATCGGAATCCAGGTGGATGGGCGCTGGGCCTGGAGGTCCTACTCGATCACCTCCGAGCCCAGAGAGGATCAGGGCCACGTCGCCATCACCGTCAAGGCCATGCCCGAGGGCTTGCTGTCCACCCATCTGGTCCGCGGCCTCGAGGCTGGCACCATTGTCCGCTTGGCCCTCCCCCAGGGCGAGTTCGTCCTGCCCGACCCGCCGCCGCCCAAGGTGCTGTTCTGGACCGGGGGCAGCGGCGTCACCCCGGTCATGGCCATGATGAGGACGTTCCAGCGGCGCCAGACCATGCCCGACGTCGTCCACGTCCACGCCGCCCCCTCCCGCGACCAGTTCATCTTTGGTGATGAGCTGCGGGCCATGGCCGAAAACCATCCCACGCTGCGGCTGATCGAGAACTACGACGACGTTGACGGACGCCTGGGTGTGGAGCGGCTGGTTGAGCTCTGCCCTGACTGGCGGGACCGCCAGGCGTGGGTGTGCGGGCCGACCCCTCTGCTGGATGCCGCCGAGCAGCACTGGGAGGAGTCGGGCCTCCAGTCCAACCTCCACGTCGAGCGCTTCTCCGTGTCCATATCGGCTTCGGCCGAGGGTGGCGAGGTGACCTTCGCCAGGGCAGGCAGGACGATCCACGCCGATGGGGCGACCACCCTGCTCGAAGCCGGTGAGCAGGCGGGCATGCAGATGCCCTTCGGCTGCCGCATGGGGATCTGCCACACCTGCGTCCTGTCTCTGAAGAAAGGCACGGTCAAGGACCTCCGCAACGGCAACGAGTACACCGAGAACCAAGGCATCCAAACCTGCATCACCGCCGCCGCTGGTGACTGCACCATCGAACTGTAGAGGAGCAACCATGGCCATCTCTGACGTCAAAGACTTTGCCCACCTGTCCGGGGCGGACGTCGCCGAGCTCGGTCGCGAGTTCGACGCCATCCGCGCCGACATCGAGGAGTCTCTCGGTCCCGATGACGCCGCCTATATCCGCGGCATCATCAAGTTCCACCGCCGGCTCGTCGCCGCCTCCCGGGTCACCCTCTTCGCCAGCCCCCTGCCGCCGGCGTGGGTGGCTGGAACGCTCATGCTCGGTCTCAGCAAGATCCTGGAGAACATGGAGATCGGCCACAACGTCATGCATGGCCAATGGGACTGGATGAACGACCCCGAGATCCATTCCGGGACCTGGGAGTGGGACACCACCTGTCCGGCCGAGGGCTGGAAGCACTCGCACAACTACGTCCACCACACGTTCACCAACGTGATCGGCAAGGACAACGACGTGGGCTACGGCATCCTGCGGGTGAGCCCGGACCAGAAGTGGACCCCGGCCAACCTGGGCCAGCCCGTCTACAACGCCCTGCTGGCCCTGTTGTTCGAGTGGGGCGTCGCCCTCCATGACCTCGACATCGAGGCCGTCCGCCAGCGTCGGAAGGACCCCGCCGAGACCAAGCGCCAGCTCAAGGTCATCTGGAAGAAGGTCCGTCGGCAGGTTGGCAAGGACTACATCGTCTTCCCGCTTCTATCCGGCCCGGCGTTCGTTTCGACGCTCACCGCCAACGCTACGGCCAACATCATCCGCAACCTGTGGTCCTACATGATCATCTTCTGCGGGCACTTCCCCGACGGGGCCGAGAAGTTCTCCGAGGAGCAACTCGAGCACGAGGACGGCGCCGAGTGGTACCTCCGCCAGCTGTTGGGCTCGGCCAACTTCGAAGGCAGCCGGCTGCTCCACATCCTCTCCGGCAGCCTGGGCTACCAGATCGAGCACCACCTGTTCCCGGATCTGCCCAGCAACCGCTACCCCGAGATCGCCGAACGGGTCCGGATCCTGTGCCAGACGTACAAGCTGCCCTACACCACCGGCCCCCTCTACAAGCAGTACGCCCAGACCCTGCGCACGATCTGGAGGCTCAGCCTGCCCACCAAGAAGGAGGCGCAGATCACGCCGCTGTGGCCCATGGGTCCGAAGCGGGCCTCGAACGACGAGCTACGTCACCACGCCGGGCCCGTCGCTCCCCAGGCGGCCGTCTCCTAGCGATCGGAGTGCGAGCCCCTTGCCAAGTCGGCCAACCGGCTGCCGCCGGCGGGTGTGATGCCCTACGTAGTACCCTATGTGCGTGCGCAAGAGCTCGGTGTACCTGCCCGACGCCCTGAAGCGCCGGCTGGCGGCGCGCGCCGAGCAGACCGGCCGGTCCGAGGCGGACCTTATTCGCGCTGCCATCGACGCCCTCCTCGACGAGCGAGCACCGACGCCGGCACCGGCCGATCCGCCGGTCCCGGGGCGCCTGGTCGGCGTCGGGGTCGGTCCCGGCGACCCCCGCCTCCTCACCACCGCCGCCCTCGTCGCTCTCCGCCGGGCGGACCGGGTGGTGGCGCCCTGCACCGCCATCGACGCCGTCGGCCGGGCGGAGATGATCGTCCGGGAGGCGGCCCCCGACGTGGTCATGGAGCGGATGCGCTTCGTGATGGCCAAGGACCCCGCGGCCCGGGCGGGGGCGATCGACGAGGCGTGCGCATCCCTCGTGGGGCGCCTCGATGCTGGCGAGGAGGTGGCATTCATCACGCTCGGCGACCCGATGATCTACTCCACCGTCGGTTCGGTGGTCAGCGGTGTGCTGGCCCGTCGCCCGGCCACCACGTGGGACATCGTCCCCGGGATCCTGGCGTTTCAGGCGGTGGCCGCCGCCGGGCGGATGCTGCTCACCGATGAGCAACAGTCCCTGGTCGTCCTGGCCGCCAACACCGGCCTCGACCAACTCGACCGGGAGTTGGCCGACCCGACCCGGACCGTCGTCGTGTACAAGGGCGGCGGGCGCCTGCCGGCCATCGCCGAGCGCCTGGAGGCCGCCGGGCGCCTCGGCGGCGCCGTGCTCGGCGAGCTTGTCGGCCTGCCCGGTGGGCGGGTCACGGCCGTGGCTGCCGTGGCCGACCGGCCGGCCAGCTACCTGTCGTCGATCGTCGTGCCGGCCACAAGCCACCGCTCCCCCGCCCCCGGTCACCGGGCGGGACCCGGATGGGAGGGGCCCTCATGATCTCCTTCGTCGGCGCCGGCCCCGGTGCCATCGACCTCATCACCCTGCGCGGGGCCCAACGCCTGGCCGCCGCCCACATCGCCATCTGGGCCAGCTCCCTGGTCCCCGTCGAGCTCCTCCAGCACTGCCAACCGGGCGCCTCGATCTACGATTCGAAGACCATGACCCTCGAGGACGTCCTCGGCGTCTACCACGCCAACCCCGAGGCGGCCATCGTCCGGCTGCATTCGGGGGATCCGAGCATCTACGGAGCCATCGCCGAGCAGATCGACTGGTGCCGGGACAACGACCGGGCCTTCGAGATCGTTCCGGGGGTGACGTCGGTATCGGCCGCCGCGGCCGTGCTTGGCCGGGAGCTCACGGTCCCGACCCTCAGCCAGAGCGTGATCGCCACCCGCCTGGCCGGTCGGACCAAGGCGTCGATGCCCGCCGGCGAGGGCGTCGCCGCCATGGCCCCTCATGGGGCCACCATGGCGGTGTTCCTGGCCGGTGCCCGACCCGAGGAGCTGGTGGCAGAGCTGCTGGCCGACGGGTCCGGGTACCACGACGACACCCCGGCCGCGGTGGTGGTGCGAGCCACATGGCCCGACCAGCAGGTGGTGCGCACGACGGTCGGCGCCCTGGCCGCGGCCATCGCATCGACGGGGGCGACCATGACCCTGCTGGTGCTCGTCGGCGACGTGCTGGCCGACGAGGCGGTCCCAGCCCGCAGCCACCTGTACCACCCGACCTACACGACCGCCTACCGATTGCGCTCCGAGCGGGGCTCCACCGCGGGACGGCCCAGCCGGAACCGGTGAGCGACGACGACACGTTCGAACCTGAGCTGGCGGCGGAGGTGGCGGCACCGTCGGGTCTGCGCACCGGGTGGACGACCGGCACCTGCGCGGCCGCGGCCACCAAGGCGGCCGTGACCTGGCTGGTGACCGGTGCGGCGCCGGCCACGGTCGAGGTCGCCTTGCCCAGGGGGGACCGGGTGAGCTTCGAGGTAACCGACGTCGACCCGTCGGTGGCCCACCGCTGTGCCGTGGTCAAGGATGCCGGCGACGACCCGGACTGCACCGACCGGGCCCGGGTGACGGCCACGGTGCGGTGGGCGGAGGCCGCCGACGGGCCGGATCGGGTCACCCTGGAGGCCGGCGACGGTGTCGGGGTGGTGACCCGCCCCGGTCTGGGCCTGCCGGTGGGAGCCCCGTCGGTGACCGCCGTGCCCCGCCGCATGATCGGAGCCGCCGTCGGAGAGATCACCGACCGTCCGGTCCACGTGGTGCTGTCCGTGCCCGGCGGCCAGGCCATGGCGGCCAGGACGTCGAACGAGAGGCTCGGGATCGTGGGCGGGATCTCCGTCCTCGGCACCACGGGCATCGTGCGGCCCTACTCCACCGCCGCCTTCCGGGCCAGCGTGGTCCAGCAGATCAACGTGGCCGCCGCCCAGGGTGAGCGGGTCGTGGTCCTGTCCACCGGGTCGCGCACCGACGCCTGGGCGCTGGGGGCGTGGCCCGACCTGGCTCCCGTGTGCTTCGTCGAGGTCGGCGACTTCACCGGCATCGCCCTGCGGCGGGCAGCAACGGTGGGGATCACCGAGGTCCGCTTCGTGGGCATGGTCGGCAAGATCACCAAGCTGGCGGCCGGGGTGATGATGACGCACTTCCGGCGGACGAAGGTGGACAACGAGCTGATGGCGGAGGTGGCCGCCGCGACCGGGGCCCCCGCCGAGGTTGTCGCCGCCGCCCGGGAGACGGCCACTGCCCGGCACTTCTTCGAGGAGTGCCAGGCCCATCAGGCGTGGGCGCCGCTGGTCGAGCTGTGCCGCCGGGCGGCGAGGAAGTGCGCCGCCCACGCCGGCGGAACGGTCGCCGTCGAGGTGGTCATGGTCGACTTCGCCGGCTCGGCCGCCGTGGCCCATGGTTGAGCCACAGGTGTCGGTGGTCGGCCTGCTTGGTGGGGAATGGTTCGGCCGGGCCGCCACCACCGCCCTCCATGCCGCCGACGTGGTCATCGGTGCCCGCCGCCACCTCGACGCTCTGCCGTCGTCCACACCAGGCCAGCGGGTTGCCTACTCCTCGATCGGCGAGCTCCTCGACCTGGTCGGCGCCTCCCTCGGCGGACCGCGCTCGGTCTGTGTCCTGGCATCGGGCGACCCCGGGTTCTTCGGGGTGGTACGGATCCTCGTGGCCCGTTTCGGGTGTGCGGTCTCGGTGCACCCGGCACCATCGTCGGTGTCACTGGCGTTCGCCCGCGCCGGGCTGCCCTGGGACGACGCCATGGTCGTCTCCGCCCACGGGCGCAGCCTGAAGGCGGGCCTGGCCGCCGTCGTGGCCGCCCCCAAGGTGGCCGTGCTCACCGGCCCCGACACACCTCCAGAGGCGATCGGACGAGCGCTCGGCGCCGGCGCCGAGCGGGATGTGTGGGTGTGCAGCCGCCTGGGCGAGGCCGGCGAGACGGTGGTCCGCACCGACATCGCCGGCCTGGCCGCCGGCCGCTTCGATCCCCTCTCGGTGGTCGTCGTCACCCGCCGCCCGTCCGGGGGGACGGCGCCGGCCACGGTGACGTGGGCGTCGGCACCCGCTGGCCCCGGACCTCGCTTCGGCCGCCCCGTCGCCGACTTCGCCC
>JALYVP010000326.1 GCA_030853185.1 Actinomycetota bacterium
CGGTAACCGTCTCGGGCCCGAGCATCCTCATCGGGCCAGGACGCCGACCTACCGTCGGCGGCGGTCCTGGGCGTCAGATCCGGACCCGGAACGACGCGACCGGAACCAACGCAACCGGATGCGGCGCTGTGTAGCGGCCGGCCTCCACGATGGCACGGTCTCTCCCGGGGCGGGCCGGGTGTTGTTGATCCGGCGTCCCCCGTGGCACATCCCCCGAGGGCGGCGCAGGCCTGGTGCAGGTCGGCGGGCCCGGCGGCCCGGTGGATGGCACCGTCGACCCCGCCGCCGCCGGCCAGGCCCCGTTGGCGGCGTTGACCACGGCGTCGACATTCTCGGTCGTGATGTCGCCCCGGACGGTGAGGATCTTCAGGGCCGGCCTCGTGGCGTCGCCCTAGCACGGCTGGGCTCAGAAGTTGGGGATTTCCCCTTGCGTCGACGGCCCCGACGGGCGAAGATCACAAACGTGTAGTTACATCGGTGCCACGCAGAGGTGTTCTGCCGGTGCTCGATTGAGGGGAGTCCCGATGAGCCAGGTTCTCGATCTGTTGTTGCAAGCGCCCGAACCGGTCTGGCAGCGCCAAGCGAACTGCATGGGCGTCGACCCCGATCTGTTCTTCCCCGAGCGGGGGGCCTCCACCCGGGAGGCCAAGGAGGTGTGCCGGGGCTGCGTGGTCCAAGAGGACTGCCTCGAGTACGCCCTGGCCAACGGTGAGAAGTTCGGCATCTGGGGCGGTCTGTCCGAACGTGAGCGCCGGCGCATCCGTCGCCGCCGCTCGCTGGAGCGTCGGGAAGGAACCGCCTCGTAGCCCACGAGCCGGTCACCATCCCCGGCCCGCATCTTGGAGACTTCCCCCGTCGAGGCCCGCCTGTTCCAGGCGGGCCTCGATCGTGGCCGAGGGGTCGAGATCCAGCTCGGGCCACCGGTGCCGAGGCACGGCATCGAGCACCGAGCGCGGCGCCAGGCCGACAAGCTCGGCCCGGGCCACCTCCGCCTGATAGGCGACGGCATCGAAGGCGGCGGCCGGGCCGACCACCCAGGGACGGGTGAGGTTGCACGACACCTGGACCTCGGCACCGACCTCCAGGGCCAGGGTGCGCAGGTCGGGGGTCCGCAGCGATGCCGCGATCTTTCGGGCCAGGTCGAGATCCGGCCGGGCCAGCCACAGGTTGTAGGCGACCAGGATGCTCCGGGCCCCGACCGCGGCCGCCCCGGCCCGGCGATGAGGATGGGGAGGCCCGGCATCGGGATCGAGGGTCACCCACGCCTGGCGGCGAACGTCGGGGAGCGTCCGCTCCGGCCCGTAGGCGAAGCAGGGCAGGTCGAGGGCCTCCGCCGCCCAGCGGACGAACCCGTCCCTGGCCTCGATGGCCAGCGACGGCCGGCCGTCGGCCACCGGCCAGCCGTCGAGAGCCACCCACGGCACCACGTCGAGAACCCCGATCCGGGGATGGGCGCCCGAGTGGCCGCCCAGATCGAGATGGGCAACGACCGCCCGGGCCAGGCGCCGGACGCTGGCCTCGACGGCGGGGCCGGGCCCGGCGATGGTCAGGACCGAACGGTGGTGGTCGGGGTCCCGGTGGACGTCCAGCAGCTCGGGACCGGTCTCGGCGGCCAGAGCGTCGATGACGGCCTCGTCGCGCCCCTCACTGATGTTGACCACGCATTCCAGCATCGGCTGTCGCTCCTCACGGGACCCGTGGCAACCGGGTCCCCACCGATCTTGGCCGTCCTCGCCCCCAAGATGGGTGACGGTCATCCCGGAGGCACCTCGGCACCGAACCACCTAGCGGCCCGGCAGCGGGCGTGGCTTGCTTGCGGGCCAAACGTTCACACGAGGAGTAAGCTTCCATCATGGTTTTGGCCAACATTATGGGTACCGACGGGATCATCGTCCTCGTGATCCTGCTTGTCGTGGTCTTCGGAGGGAGTCAGCTGCCCAAGTTGGCTCGCAACGTCGGCTCCGCGGGCAAGGAGTTCCGCAAGGCGCAGGAGGAGGCCGAGGCCGAAGAGGCCGCCAAGGTGGACAAGAAGCCGACAACCCCTGCGGTCAATCCCGCTCCCAGCCCTCCGCCGCCCGTCGCCTCGACGCCCGCCGAGGACAGGGTGACGCTGAGCAAGGCGGAGCTCAACGCCCTCCTCGACGAGCGCGAGGCCCGGAGCAAGGGCGAAGCCAACAACAACTAGGCGTTCTGGCCCGCCCGCCGCAGCGGGGCGGGGGCGCAACAGCTGGACGCTTGTGGCTGACCACCCGGCCTTAACGTCCAGCAGGTGCGATGACGGTCGCTTCACGCCGGTGGGCTCCGGCGGTCAGTCGACGGTGACGGCACCCCGGCGCCGACGGGCGATGCGGCGACGCTCGCGCTCGGAGGCGCCGCCCCAGACACCGTGCTCGATGCGGTTGTAGAGGGCGTACTCCAGGCAGGGGGTCTGAACGGCGCAGTCGGCGCAGATGCGTCGGGCCAGATCGACGCCGACCCCGTCGCTGGGGAAGAACGTCTCCGGGGGAAGCTCCCGGCACTTGCCGTCTGCCATCCATTCGGTATCCATCGAAACAAGACCTCCGTCGACTCATGGTTAAGACGCCCAGCGGCTGCCAAAAGTTCCCCAGACGAGGTTTTCCTCGTCGCCAACATCGGGGTGGAGCGGTGGGGAAGGCACCTCTGCCGCGGTGCCCCGCTCGTGCGGGCGTAGACCTGACGGTCATGGTACCCGGTCAGGCCCAACTTGGCCACTGGCAGGGTGTCAGATGCCGGCTGCTACCGTCGCCCCCACGGTTCGAGCAAGGGGGACCCGTGAGTCAGACGGCAACAGATCGCATCGAATGCCAGTGGTGCCGATCGCAGAACCTGCCGGGCCAGACCACCTGCGCGGTGTGCGGGGCTCCCCTCGACCGAGCCAACCTGGTCAGCGAATCCGGCTGGCGGGAGGCCCCCCGGCTGCGAGACATGACCGAGTTCCGGTTCTCCAACAGCACCTGCCAGGTGGAGGGGGAACTGGTGCCGGTGGCCGAGATCAACCTGGCGCCGGGAGACTCGGTGTTCTTCGAGCACCACGTCCTGCTCTGGAAGGACGAGTCGGCGCCCCTGTCGGCCATGTCGACCGGCGGCGGCATGAAGCGGATGCTCGGGGGCATGCCCTTCGTCATCTCCATGGCCCACGGCCCGGGCCGGGTGGCGTTCTCCCGGGATGCCTCCGGCGAGGTCGTGGTCCTGCCCCTGCACCCCGGCATGGAGCTCGACGTCCGCGAGCACGCCTTCTTGGTGGCGTCCCATTCGATCGGGTACTCGTTCGTTCGCATCAAGGGCATGACCAACGTGATGCACGGCGAGGGCATGTACATGGACCGCTTCGTGACCGCCGGCGAGCCGGGCATCCTGCTGCTGCATGGGTACGGCAACGTGTTCCAGCGGGTGCTCGGGGAGGGCGAGAAGATCCTGGTGGAGCCGGGCGGGTTCTTGTACAAGGACTCCGCCGTCCAGATGCAGACCGTCCAGCAGAACGTCAAGACCGGCATGCTGCGCCACGGGATGTACCTGGCCGAGATGACCGGTCCCGGCCGGGTCGGGATCCAGTCCATGTACGTCCACCACCACTCCGC
>JALYVP010000327.1 GCA_030853185.1 Actinomycetota bacterium
CACGTTCGGGCCGGAGCATATCGTCTAGCGGGTGGAGCTACCCCTCGTCGTCGTGTCGCCGGGACGCCCGCCGACACCCGTCCTGCTGCAAGCCGATCCGGGCACCACGGTTGCCGAGGCGGCCGCCGCCCTGGTCGAGGGACTGGACCTGGCCGGTGGGCGGGTCCGGCCGACCCCGGAGGCGACCGGCAGGGCCGCGGTCGAGTTGTACCAGGGGTCCACCCGGTTGGCCGGCACTGACGAACTGGCCGGGTGTGGCCTGGCGCAGGGGTCGGTCATCGGGCTCGGCGCGCCGGCACCCCCCGCCTCCACCGGCGAGGACGGTGTCGAGCTGGCGGTGGTCGGCGGCCTGGGCGCTGGCCGCCGCGTGGCGGCCTCGCCGCCCGCGGTGATCACCCTTGGCCGCTCGGTCGACAACACCGTGCCCCTCGATGACCCTCAGGCCAGCCGTCACCACGCGCGAGTCGACCTGAGGCCGGACGCTGCTGTCCTCCAGGACCTGGGGTCGACCAACGGGGTGGGCTGGGCCGGATACCGGTTGGGCGGTCCCCAGGCCCTGTCGCTCGGCGATGCCTTCATGATCGGCGACACCGTCCTGGCGCTGCGGGCGGCGGAGCCCACCGCCACGGTCCTCGACCCCGTGGCCGGCGCCGGCACCCGCCACTTCAACCGTCCACCGCGGCTGCCGCCCCCTCCGGTCGTCACCGACCTGGACGTGCCCACCGAGCCCGAGAAGCCGGTGGGGCGGCGATTCCCCCTTCTCTCGCTGCTCGCCCCGGTCGTCATCGGGGCGGTCCTGGTCACCGTGCTGCACAGCCTCATCTATCTGGCCTTCATCGTCCTGGCCCCGGTGATGGGGCTCTCCAACTACCTGGGTGACCGCCGGCACGGCCGGCGCGAGTACCGGACGAAGCTGGCCGCCTACCAGCGGGACGTCGCCGAGCTGGACGCCAACCTGGCTGCCGCGGTGGCAGCCGACGAGCGGGCCCGACGCAGTGCCCTGCCGGATCCGGCCGCCATCACCCGCATCGCCACGGCACCCACCACCCGGCTGTGGGAGCGCCGCATCGACGACGAGGACTTCCTTCGGGTCCGGGTGGGGGTGGCTGACGTCGCCGCCCACGTCAACCTGCGCGGCAAGGCCGGCCGGCCTACTCCCACCGCCCGCCTGGTACCCGTGTCCTTCGACGCCGGCGACGCCGGCGTCATGGGCCTGGCCGGGCCACGGCCGGCGGCGCTGGCGCTGGCGCGAGCGATGATCGTCGGTGCCGCCGTCCTGCACAGCCCTCGTGACCTACGAATCGGAGTGTTGGCCGGCCAGGATGCCATCGACGACTGGGCCTGGATGGCGTGGCTGCCGCACCTCATCCCGCTCGACCCCTCGTGGGGGAGCGCCCGATTTGTGGGGGCGGGCCGCCAGCAGGCGGAGGAGCGTCTGGCCGCCCTGCGCCGACTGATCGACGACCGCCGCGAGGTGGCCCGCAACCAGCTGCGGACCGGGCCGCCGCCCGCCGCTCGGGTGCTGGTGGTGCTCGACGGCGCCCGGCGACTGCGGGCGCTGGAGGGGCTGACCGACGTGCTTCGGGCGGGTCCCGATGCCGGGGTGGTGGCCCTGTGCCTGGACGACCACGAGACGAGTCTCCCGGAGGAGTGCCGGGTCACGGTGGCGGCCAGCAACAAAGCCGGCACCCGGGTGGTGGTGCGCCGCAGGGGGGCGGAACCGGTGAACGACGTCATTGCCGACGGTATGGGTACGGAGATGGCCGACGAGGTTGCCCGCGCCCTGGCGCCGGTGCGGGACTCCGGACCGGCCACGGGGGGCGGGGCAGCCGAGCTCCCCCGCTCCCTGCGCCTGCTCGACCTGGTCGGCCTCGACGAACCGACCGAGGCCGACGTGACCCGGGTGTGGCAAGGACCGGCCGGCGGTCGCTCCACGGAGGCGGTCCTCGGCGCCGGGCCCGGCGGGCCCTTCGTCGTCGACCTTCGCCGCGACGGGCCCCACGGCCTCGTCGCCGGCACCACCGGCGCCGGCAAGTCGGAGCTGCTCCAGTCGTTCGTTGCCAGCCTCGCCCTCGCCAACCGCCCTGATGCCCTGGCGTTCGTGCTGGTCGACTACAAGGGAGGCAGCGCCTTCAAGGAGTGCCGTGAGCTGCCTCACTGTGTCGGCCTGGTCACCGACCTCGACGGGCACCTGGCGGGCCGGGCGTTGGCGTCATTGACCGCCGAGCTCAAGCGGCGAGAAGGTCTTCTGGCCCACGCCGGAGCGGCTAACATCGAGGAGTACTGGGCAACCGCCGCACTTGGGACGTCCCCGCACCTGCCGAGGCTGGCCATCGTGGTCGACGAGTTCGCCACGCTCGTCGATGAGGTCCCCGAGTTCGTGCAGGGCGTGATCGGGATCGGCATGCGTGGCCGAAGCCTGGGCGTCCACGTCATCCTGGCCACCCAGCGCCCCGCCGGCGTGGTCTCGGCCGAGCTGCGCGCCAACGTCAACCTCCGCCTCTGCCTGCGAGTGGCCAATCCCGAGGAGAGCACCGATGTCATCGGCGTGCCCGACGCCGCCCGCATCGCTCGGGACACCCCGGGTCGGGCCTATGCCCTCACCGGCTACCGCGACCTCACGCTCTTCCAGACGGCGCGCATCGGGGTCCCCCGGGCGACCGGTTCTCGTCGAGGCCAGCCCCGGGCGGTCACCGTCGAGCCCCTGAGGCTGACTGCCCTCGGAGCGGGTATGAGGGAGGATCCGGAGGAGGAGGCCTCCGCCGGCGCTCCCACCGACCTGTCGGTGCTGGTGAGCGCCATCGCCGCCGCCGCCACCACCAGAGGCATCGAACGGCCGGCGAGCCCCTGGCTGGCCCCCCTTCCCGACCTGGTGCCGCTCGAGGCGCCGCCCGCCCCCGCCGGTCTCGTCTCGGCCGGGGTGCTCGAGGCGATGATCGGCTTGATCGATCGGCCCGAGGCCCAGGCCCAGGAGCCGTTCGTGCTGGACCTCGACCGAACCGGGTCCGTGCTCGTGATCGGCGCCGTCCGCAGCGGCCGCTCCACCACCCTGCGGACCATCGTCGCCGGTCTGGTCGCCACCCGGAGCCCCGAGGATCTCCACCTGTACGGCGTCGACTGCGGCAACCGGGCCCTGGACTCCCTCGCCGCCCTGCCCCACTGTGGCGCGGTCGTCAGCGGCGACGACCCGGAACGGCTGATCCGCCTGGTCGACCTCCTCTCGGAGCTGGTGCGCCACCGGGGCCAGACCGGGCAGGCGACCCCGCCAGTCGTGGTCGTGGTCGATCGGTTGGAGGCGTTCGTCGCCCGCTACGCCGAACGCGACGGCGGCCGCCTCGTCGATCGCCTGGACCAGCTGCTCCGGGAGGGCGGGGCCGTCGGGGTCACCTTCGTGATCAGCGGCGACCGCACCGCTTTCACCACCCGCCTGTCCAGCGCGGTGGAAGCACGCCTGGTGCTGCGCCAGGCCGACCGCAGCGACTACGGGCTGGTCGGCCTCGACGTCCGCCGGATCCCTGCGCACATGCCCAACGGGCGTGCCCTATGGGCGCAGACCGGCCACGAGGTGCAGATCGGCATCCTCGGCCC
>JALYVP010000328.1 GCA_030853185.1 Actinomycetota bacterium
ATCGCCCTCATCGCCGGGGCCGGTCCCAGCGACGGCCCCGGTCACCCGGGCGCCGGTCACGGCTGCGCCCGCCCCGCCGGTCGTCCCCTCCGCCCCTTCCCCGCCGCCGGCCCCCCCGTCGGGGGTGTCGGCGGCTGTCGCCTACGCCTCCGCCCAGATCGGCAAACCCTACCAGTGGGGCGGCGCCGGGCCGAGCAGCTTTGACTGCTCCGGTCTGGTCATGCGGGCCTACCAGGCCGCCGGGATCAGCTTCGATCACTCGGCCCAGGACCAGTACAACACCACCGCCCGGGTGCCGATCAGCGCTCTGCGGGCCGGCGATCTGGTGTTCTTCGGTACTCCCGGCAACGTCTACCACGTGGGCATCTACGTGGGCGGCGGGAGCATGGTGGACGCTCCCCACACCGGCGCCGACGTCCGGGTGGAAGGGATCTACTGGAGCGATCTGCTGGCCGGCGGGCGGGTCTGAGGGCACCTCCCACCCGGGCCCGGGCTCCCGGACACACCCCGATGGAGGTCCGCTGATGCCGCGTAGGCTCGCGCCATGCGTGCCGCCACCGTCGACGATGGTCGAATCGAAGTCAGGGACCATCCCGATCCCGAGCCGGGCTTCGCCCAACTGCTCGTCCGGGTCCGCAGCGCCGGGCTCAACGGGGCCGACATGATGCAGAAGCAGGGCAACTATCCTGCGCCCCCCGGCGCGCCCAAGGACATCCCCGGCCTGGAGCTGGCCGGGGAGATCGTGGGCCTCGGGCCCGAAGCCACCCGGTTCGCCCTCGGCGATCGAGTCATGAGCGTCGTGGGCGGCGGCGGTCAAGCCGAGCTGGCCGTCATCCACGAGCGCGAGGCCATGGCCATCCCAGCCAACCTCGACTGGGCCGAGGCCGGAGGCCTGCCCGAAGTCTTCACCACCGCTCACGACGCCCTGTTCACCCAGGCCGGCCTGCGGGTCGGTGAGCGCCTCTGCGTGCACGGAGCGGCCGGGGGCGTGGGAGCGGCCGCCGTGCAGCTCGGGGTGGCGGCCGGCGCCCGCGTCGTGGCCACGGTGCGCAACGCCGACGCCCGGGCCCGGGTCGCCGATCTCGGCGCCACCGTGATCGATCCCGAGGAGACCACCGAGCACGGCCCCTACGACGTGATCCTCGAGCTGGTCGGGGCCCCCAACATGGATGCCAACATGTCCTCCCTGGCCTCCTGCGGGCGCATCGCGGTGATCGGCGTCGGGGGCGGCCCGCGCGTCGAGCTCGACCTGCGGGCCCTGATGGGCAGCCGGGGTCGGATCCACGGCTCGACGCTTCGGGCCCGGCCCCTGGAGGCCAAAGCCGACGCGGCACGAGCCATGGAGGCCCAGGTGCTCCCCCTCTTCGAACAGGGAAGGGTGCGGGTCCCGATCCACGCCACCTTCGACCTGGAACGCGCCGCCGACGCCTACGACCACTTCGCGGCCGGCTCCAAGTTCGGCAAGATCATCCTCCTGATGGCTTGAGCGACCGCGTCGACCTCTTGGCCAACGCCACCTGGCACGCCCTGAACGGACCGCAGGCTGATGCCGGCGTGCGGGCCGGGCGGGCCGCCCGCTTCCTTCCCGACGTGTGCCCCTTCGCGGCGCTCGAAGACCCGGCCGACCCGGAGGCATGGGCCGACCTGGCGGGCCTCCTCGGACCCGGTGGCCGGGGCGTGCTGTTCCGGGATGTGCTGAAGGTGCCGACCGGCTGGAACGAGGAGTGGCGGGGCGCCGGGGTCCAGATGGTGGCTCACGGCGCCGTCGCCGGGCGCCGAGCAACCAGGCCGACCACCGCGATCGTCGACCTCGACGAGGCCGACGTACCGGCTATGAGGGACCTGGTACGACGAACCGAGCCGGGCCCGTTCGAGGCGCGAACCCACACCCTCGGTCCGTTCCTCGGCGTGAAGATGGCGGGACGACTGGTGGCCATGGCCGGCACCCGACTGCACCCGGCGCCGTATCGGGAGATCAGCGCGGTGTGCACCGACCGCGATCAGCGGGGCCAGGGCCTGGCCGCGTCACTGATCACCCACCTGGCGGCAGCCATCCGGAAGCGGGGAGAGACACCGTTCCTGCAAGCGGCGGCATGGAACACCGACGCCATCCGCCTCTACCGGGAGCTCGGGTTCGAGATCAGCCGGGAGGTGGTGTTCGCGGCTGTCACCGCTCCCAGGGTCAGCTGACCACGCCGGTCGCGGTCAGCAGCAGGGCCGTGGCCACCCCGGAGAGGGCGGCCGGCAGCCCGACCCGCACGCCGATGCGGGAGAAGTCCCGGGCCCGGGCGGGCACACCGAGACGGCGCAGGGCGTCGAGCCACAGCAGGCTGGCCAACGAACCGGTGACGACCAGGACCGGACCCATGTTGACCCCGAGGAGGACGGCCCACAGCGGCGGTGTCACTCCCCGGCCGGTGGCGGGGAGTGCCACCAAGAGAGCCGGAAGGTTGTTGACCAGGTTGGCCCCTGCCGCCGCCACCCCGGCAGTGCGGGCCAGGTCGGCCACGCTCGTGCCGCCGATCAGCTGGTCGACGGGGAGGTGCACGACCGCGGCGGCGGCCAGCACCCCGAGAGACCCCGCCACCAGAGCCGTCCCGACCGGCACCGCCCGCCAGGGGACAGCCTTCCAGGGGACGCCATTCCCCACGTCATCGTGAGCCCGACGGGTCCGTACCTCCACGCCGATCAGGACCGCATCGGCGAGGAGGGCCACCTCCCACGGCGCCAACCCGACGCTGCGTCCGACCGTGAAGCCGATCAGGACCCCGACCACCACCACGCCACCGATCACGAGCGCCCGGCGGGCCTGGCCGGCGTCGCCAGTTTCGATCGAGGCGCCAGGAGCGCCGACCGCAGAGCGGCGGAGCAGGGCCCGGTAGCACCACCACCCGACGCTGGTGGCCACCACCGAAGGCAGGCCCAGGTGGACGAGGAAATCCGTCGTCCCCGCTCCCGTGGCGGCGGCGGCGATGAGGTTGGTGAGGTTCGACACCGGAAGAGCCGACGACGCCAGGCAGGCCAGCAGCACCGGCTGGGCGGCGACGAGCAGCGGGTCCCGACCGGTGCGCCGGGCGATGCTCACGTACAGCGGTGTGAGGAGGACCACGGCGGCATCGAGGTTGAGCACCGTGGTCACCAACGCGGCCAGCACCCACAGCCCACCGACCGAGCTCGACCGTCGGGTGATGCGAGCGGCGACCGTCGTGAAGAACCCGAGCCGATCGAGGAGAACGGCGAGGGGGACGGCGGCCAGAAGGAAGGCCAGGGGGTCGCCCAGCTCCGACAGGGCCCGGTGGGCGGCGTTCAAAGAGATGGCCCCAGCGACGAGCACCACCACCGCGGCGCCGACCGGGACCACCCACGCCGGCAGCCGGAACGGGCGCCCGACGGCACCGGCCACCCCCACCAGCAGGGCGACGATGCTCAGGGCAGCCATGGATCCGGTCGGGCGTGTTCAGCGCCGGGTGGAGAACAACCGGCCCTGCACGGCACCGATCATCCACGCTCCAACCAGGGCCACCAGGGCCAGCCACTGGGCGACAACGGCCAGGACGATCCCGACGGCCAGCACCACGACGGTGGCG
>JALYVP010000329.1 GCA_030853185.1 Actinomycetota bacterium
ACGTTTCGCGGTGGTCCGCCCGTTCGTGGCGTTGTTGTGTCGGACCGTCGAGCTCGGGGCCACCGCGGAGGCGGCTCCGGTCCTGATCGCCTTGCAGGGCTTGGCCGACCTGTTGGAGGCCCGGGCCGCCAAGCGTATACCGGCCGGGTATCTCGACGCCTCGAAGGCGGCGCTCGCAGTGGTGCCGGCGGGGTGGTGGCGGCCGAATGGTGTTTCCCCCCGATCGGCCCGAGGGGACCGTGCACCGCGCCGCCTACGTGTTCTGTGTGCTGGAGCAGTTCCACCAGCGCCTGCGGCGTCGGGACATCTTCGCCACCGCTTCGTCGCGGTGGGCCGATCCGAGGGCCCAGCTGCTCAGCGGTCCAGCATGGGACACCGCCCGAGGGCCGGTCCTCAACGCTCTGCAGCTCCACGCCGAACCCGACGATCTGCTCGCCAGGCATACCCGCGATCTCGACGCCGCCTGGCGCCACGTTGCCGGACGCCTCGACGCCAACACTGAGGTCACTGTCGACGACGACGGCCGACTGCACACCGGTGCCATCGACGCGATCCCGGACCCGCCCAGCCTGACTGACCTGCGCCGGCGTTGCGAAGCCATGTTGCCCCGCGTCGACATCGGCGAGCTGATCTTGGAGGTGATGAGTTGGGAACCAGGGTTCGTCGAGGCGTTCAGGGCGGCCTCGGGCGGCCAGAGCCGCCTTGGCGACCTGCCCCTCAGCGTCGCCGCGGCGCTCACCGCCCAGGCCCTCAACGTCGGCTACACCCCTGTCATCTCCGCGGGAGTATCGGCGCTGACCCGGGACCGGATTAGCCACGTCAACCAGAACTACCTCCGAGCCGAGACCTACGCGGCGGCCAACGCCCCACTGATCGACGCCCAAGCCGGCATCGGCCTGGCCCAGGCATGGGGCGGCGGGCTGGTCGCCGCGGTCGACGGCATCCGCTTCGTCATCCCGCTGCGCAGCATCGACGCCCGGCCCAACCCGAAGTACTTCGGACGGCGGCGAGGGGCCACCTGGCTGAACCTGATCAGCGACCAAGGCGTCGGCCTGGCCGGCCAGGTGGTGTCGGGCACCCCGAAGGACTCGCTCCACCTGATCGATCTGATCTACCGCCAAGACGGCGGGCCTCGCCCCGAGGTGATCATCTCCGACACCGGCTCCTACAGCGACATGGTCTTCGGTCTGCTGCGCTTGTTGGGCTTCGATTACCGCCCGCAGCTGGCCGACCTGCCCGACGCCAAGCTGTGGCGGATCGACTCGCCTGCCGGCTACGGCCCGCTCAAGGCGGCAGCACGAGGGAAGGTCAGCGTGGACCGGGTCCGACGCCACTGGCCCGACATCCTCCGGGTGGTCGCCTCCACCACACCGGCGCCGTCAGTGGCCATGACGTCATCCGGATGCTCCAACACGGCGGCAACCCGACCCAGCTGGGCGAGGCCCTGGCCCACTACGGACGGATCTTCAAGACCCTCCACGTACTCTCCTACGTCGACGACGAAGCCTACCGGCGCCACATCAAGGGTGTGCGCAACCTCCAAGAAGGCCGCCACGACCTGGCCCGCCACGTCTTCCACGGCCACAAAGGCGAGCTGCGTCAGGCCTACCGGGAAGGCCAGGAGGACCAGCTCGGCGCTCTCGGCTTGGTCCTCAACTGCGTCACCCTGTGGACCACCGTGTATCTCGACGCCGCCCTCACCCGGCTGCGCGCCGACGGCTACCCGGTGCTCGACGAGGACGTGGTTCGCCTCTCCGCGTACATGCGCAAACACATCAATGTCGACGGCCACTACTCGTTCCAGCTCCCCGCCCTGGGTGGCCGGCGTCCGCTCCGTGATCCTGATGCCCCTGATGACGACTTGGACTGATCCGAGTCGGTCAGGCGACGCGGGATTGGAGGTGGCGGTAGATGGTGGGCCGCGACACCCCGAACTCGGCGGCTATCTGGCCGACCGTGTGGACCCGGCGGCCGTCAGGGCCGACCTCGTCGTACATGTCCCGAGCGATCTTGGCCTGGCGGGCGGTGAGCTTGCGACGCTGGCCGCCGGTGCGACCCCGGGCCCGGGCGGCCTCCAGGCCGTCCCGGGTACGCTCGGACATCAAGGCGTGTTCGAACTCGGCGATCGAGCCGATGATCTGGAAGAACATCCGGCCCAGCGCGGTGGACGTGTCGATGCCCTGGTCCAACACCACCAGGTCGATACCGCGGGTCTGGAGATCCTTCGACAGGGCGATGAGGTGTTCGAGGGATCGGCCGAGGCGGTCGAGCTTGGTGACCACCAGCTGATCGCCCTTCCGGGCCACGAGGAGCGCCTTGTCCAGCTCGGGACGTCGGGCCAGCTTGCCGCTGGCCTTGTCGACCATGATCTGGTCGCAGCCGGCCCCGGCCAGGGCGTCGCGCTGAGCGTCGAGGTTCTGGTCCCGGGTCGATACCCTCCCGTAGCCGATCCGCATGCCCAACCGTATCGCGAACGGGGGTAGCCGTTACGAAGGTGCGTACACGGCATTCGTTACAGGTCCGACCTGGGAGAACACCTGGTCAGGCCGGGGTGTCCGTGAACCATCGTTTCCGTCACACCCCCGCCCGGGGACGTCTTTTAGGCCGAATGGGTCTTTTTCGTACGGCGTGCGCTTCTATGCTGTCCCCGACTCGCTCGGGCCGTCGCGCTAGGCGGCCCTTCGGATCGGAGTGGAACCTTGCGAGATGGTGCAGTCGAGTCGGCGGACGGCGGGCGACCAAGAGCGACCCGGCGACGGGTCGTCCCGGCGTTGGTGGCTTGGGCTGCGGTCGCTTTGGGGTTGGGAGGTTTGACCGTGATCGTGCCGACGGCTTGGGCACCGGCGAGGGCGGCGGCGACGGCTCCGGCGCCGGGGACGGTGTTCATCGCCGACGGCTTCAACAACCGGGTGGTGGAGGTGCCGGCCGGCGGGGGCGCCCAGACCACGGTCGGCACCGGACTGAGCGAGCCGACAGGGCTGGCGGTCGACGCCCGAGGTGACGTGTTCATCGCCGACACCGCCAACGAGCGGGTGGTGGAGGTGCCCGCCGGCGGCGGCGCCCAGATGACGGTCGGCACCGGCCTGAACGCGCCGGAGGGGGTGGCGGTCGACGCCCGAGGTGACGTGTTCATCGCCGACCTCGGCAACAACCGGGTGGTGGACGTGCCCGCCGGGGGCGGCGCCCAGACCACGGTCGGCGCCGGGCTGAGCTTCCCGGCGGGGGTGGCGGTCGACGCCGGAGGTGACGTGTTCATCGCCGACAGCAACCACGATCGGGTGGTGGAGGTGCCCGCCGGGGGCGGCGCCCAGACCACGGTGGCCACCGGCCTGAACGGCCCGGGGGGGGTGGCGGTCGACGCCCGAGGCGACGTGTTCATCGCCGACGGCGGCAACAATCGGGTGGTGGAGGTGACCGCCGGTGGCGGCGCCCAGACCACGGTGGGCACCGGCCTGAGCGACCCGTTCGGGGTGACGGTCGACGCCGCAGGTGACGTGTTCATCGCCGACAGCGGCAACAACCGGGTGGTGGAGGTGCCCGCCGGCGGCGGCGCCCAGACCACGGTCGGCACCGGCCTGAGCAG
>JALYVP010000070.1 GCA_030853185.1 Actinomycetota bacterium
TCTCGCCGACATGTTGGACAAGGCCGCCGAGATCAAGGCCGACGCCATCGGAATGTCCGGGCTGCTGGTGAAGAGCACGTTGATCATGCGGGAGAACCTCCTGGAGATGAACGAGCGCAAGCATTCCGACTTACCGGTCATCCTCGGGGGGGCGGCCCTGACCCGCACCTACGTGGAGCGCGACCTTCGCTCGCAATACGAGGGTCGCCTGTTCTACGGCAAGGACGCCTTCGAGGGCCTCCACACCATGGATCGCCTGATGGAGGTCCGCCGGGGCGGTGTCGACGACCCCGATTTCGGGCGGGTCCTCGAGGGTCGGGAGGGGGCCAAGCCGCGGGCGGCGGTCGCCGCCTCCAAGGCAGAGGAGGCCGCCGCCGGCGCGGCAGCAGGAGCGTTGCCGTCGCGGGCTCCGTCGGTGGCGACCGACAACCCGGTCTTCACCCCGCCGTTCGTCGGCACCCGCATCGAGCGCGGCATCCCCCTCGACGACATCGCCGCGTTCGTCAACGAGACGGCCCTGTTCCGCAACCAGTGGGGCTACCGGCCGGACAAGACGACCAGCGAGAAGGACCCCGAGTTCAAGACCCGGATCCGCGCCGTCCTCCGCGAGCAGCTGGCCGCAGCCCGCCAGTCGAACGTGCTCCGCCCGGCAGTGGCGTACGGGTATTTTGCCGTCAACAGTGAGGGGAATGACCTCGTCGTGTGGAAGGACGCCTCCCGCTCCGGCGAATGGCTCCGGTTCACCTTCCCCCGCCAGAGCGTCGATCCGTTCCTGTCGATCGCCGACTTCTACCGGCCGATCGATTCGGGCCAGGCCGACTACACCGCCATGCACGTGGTCACCATGGGCGAGGCGGTGTCTGAGGAGACGGCCCGGTTGTTCGCCGCCGACCGCTACCAGGACTACCTGCACCTGCACGGCTTAGGCGTGGAGATGACCGAGGCCTTGGCCGAGCTGTGGCACAAGCGGATCCGCACCGAGTGGGGTTTCGTGGACGAGGACGGCGAGAGCCTCGGAGGGCTGTTCCGCCAGAAGTACCGGGGCGGGCGGTACTCGTGGGGCTACGAGGCGTGCCCCAACCTGGAGGACAACGCCAAGTGCGCGGAGCTGCTCGGCGCCGACCGCATCGGGGTGGAGGTCAGCGAGGAGTCGTCGTGGCAGTTCCATCCCGAGCAGACCACTGCCGCCATCATCGCCCACCACCCCCAGGCCAAGTACTTCGTAGTCCGCTAGGCCGGTCGTGATCCTGGTGGACCCGGCCCGGTGGCCGTGGCGGGGCCAGCAGTGGGCTCACCTGGTCAGCGACGTGTCCTACGACGAGCTCCACGAGTTTGCCGGCCGGTTGGGGATTCCTCGGCGCGCCTTTCAGGGAGATCACTACGACGTGCCCACCGAGGTCCGGGCGGCGGCGATCGAGGCGGGCGCGTCGCCGATCGACAGCCGGGAGCTGCTGACCCGCCTGCGCGCCGCCGGCCTGCGCCAGACCCCCGCTCAGCGGCGCCGGGCCTGAGCCGGTCGCGGCATCCTCAGCCGGGCCCGGGTCGGGTTTCCAGGAAGCCGCCGACCTCCCGGCAGGGGCGAGCTGACGACCTCCGCGCCTCTACAGCCCGAAGAGCACCAGCCTGATCGGCGGCCTCGCCCACCACCTAGAGAAGCCCGCTCACGGAGGCACCGTCGACGTTGACCGGAACCCCGGAGATGAACCCGGCCGGCTGGGAGCACAGGAACGCCACAACCGAACCGAAATCCGCCGGATCGCCCATGGCGGCCGGGTCACCGCCCAACTGGGTCATCCGGTCGGTGGCGTGAGAACCCGGGCACGCCGAGTTGAGCGTGATCCCATCGGCGAAGAGATCGGCGGCCGCCTCTTCCCCGCGCGCCGAGATGACCACTCTGGCCCCTTCGGCGGCGAGGGCGGCGGCGCTGGCCCGGCCCAACCCTTTGGACCCGGCGGTCACCAACGCCACCTTGGCTTCGATGCCTAGATCCATGCGGTCCTCCTGGCAGGCTCGTCAGGCTTCGACCACGGTGAGGGCATGATCGGCCTGGTTGAGGGATCGGGGGCCGTCGGGAGCTGCGACGACGATGTCTTCGATGCGGGCACCGAAGCGACCGGCGAGGTAGATGCCGGGTTCCACCGAGAAGGCGTGGCCGGCAACCAGGGCCGCGTCGTTGCCGGCCACGATGTAGGGGTCCTCGTGCTCTTCGAGGCCGATCCCGTGGCCCGTGCGATGCATGAAGGCGTCACCGAAGCCGGCGGCGGTGATGCGATCCCGGGCGGCGGCGTCGACCGCCTCGCAGGTCGTCCCGATCCGGGCCGCGGCCACCGAGGTGGCCTGGGCCTCCTCGAGCACGTCGTAGAGCGCGGTGAACTCGGCGGGCGGGGGGCCGGTGAACACGGTACGGGTGATGTCCGAGCAGTAGCCGTCCATGGTCCCTCCGAAGTCGCAGACGACGGCCTCGCCGGCGCCGATCCGGCGGGCGCCGGGGTCGTGATGGGGACTGGCGGAGTTGGGGCCGCTGCCCACGATGGCGAAGTTGACCCGTTGATGGCCCTCGGCGATCAGGCGCCGGCCGATGTCGGCCGACACCTCCGCCTCGGTCCGGCCGACGAGGGGGATGGCACCGCCGAGCAGGTCCGCGGCCACCCGGTCGGCCGCCGCCGACGCCGCCGCCAGGGCCTCGATCTCGGCGTCGTCCTTGATGGCGCGGAGGGGCCCGGTCACGGCCGACGCCCGGGACCACACGGCCGCCGGCCGGGCATCTTGGAGGCCGAGCACGAACGTGGCCCAGGTCCGGTCGGAGACCGCCAGGTGGGAGCGCGAACCAACCAGGGTGGCGACGATGGCCACTGGATCCTCCCGCTCGGCCCATGCCCGGATGTCGAACGCGGACGCGTCGGGCTCCACCCGGGGTGCCTCGAGGGCGGGCACGACCAGGGTGGCGGCGGCGTTGACCGGCACGACCAGCATGGTGAGGCGTTCGAGAGGCATCGCCTCGTAACCGCTCAACCAGGGCAGGTCGGCTCCGAGCGACAGGAGCAGGGCGTCGACCCCGGCTGCCTCCATGGCCGCCCGGGCCCGGGCCAGCCGGGCGGCGCGAGGGCTGCCGCCCGGTCCGGCGGTGCTCATGAGAGCGCCACGGTCACGTCACCGGGGGGAGCGGCCGCGGCCGCCGCATGGCGGGCGTGGTAGCTCGACCTGGTCAGCGGGGACGACTCGACGTGGGGGATGCCCATGGCCTCACCAGCCACCTTGAGGCGCTCAAACTCGTCCGGCGCCCACCACCGGGCCACCGGCAGGTGGTGAGAGGTGGGCCGGAGGTACTGGCCGATGGTCACGATGCCGACGCCGACGCCGCGGAGGTCGGCGAGCACGCCGAGCACCTCCTCGGGGGTCTCGCCCATCCCGACGATCAGGCCCGA
Organism: Actinomycetota bacterium; assembly: GCA_030853185.1. Classification (GTDB taxonomy): domain Bacteria; phylum Actinomycetota; class Acidimicrobiia; order Acidimicrobiales; family Palsa-688; genus JALZAH01. The sequence continues at coordinate 3,426 of JALYVP010000070.1, forward strand.
CTTGGTGGTCAGGCCCGCGGCCCGGGCGCGGGCCAGAACGGCCAGGCTCCGGGCGTAGGACGCGTTGGGACGGACGGCCCGCTGCAGGCGAGGGACCGTCTCCACGTTGTGGTTGAGCACCTCCGGGCGGGCGTCGAAGATGGCCTGGAGCGACTCCGGGTTGCCCCGGCAGTCCGAGATCAGCACCTCGACGGCCGTGCCCGGTGCGGCGGCATGGATGGCCTCGATGGTCGCCCGGAAGGCGCCGGCACCGTTGTCGCCGAGGTCGTCGCGCGCCACGGTCGTCACCACCGCGTGGGCCAGTCCCAGCTGAGCCACCGCTCGGGCCACCCGGGCGGGCTCGCCCAGGTCGGGGGCCAGCGGCTTGCGGGTGTCGACCAGACAGAAGCCGCAGGCGCGGGTGCACCGGTCGCCGTTGATCATGAACGTGGCGGTGCCATCAGCCCAGCACTCGTAGATGTTGGGGCAGCCCGCTTCCTCGCAGACGGTGACCAGGTCCAGGGACCGCACGGTCTTCTTCAGGGACCGGTACTCGTCACCCATGCGGGCCTTGACACGCATCCATTCGGGCTTGCGCTCGTCGAGGGCCAGCCCGGCGCCGGGGTCGACGCCGGCCTGGGCCAGACGGCCTAGCAAGCGGACCGGTTGGCCGGGACGGGACGGTGCCGTCCGGGATGGTGACCGACCAGGGGCGGGGACAGGGGTGCCTGGTCCTTCCCCCCGGGTGAAGGGGGCCATGTCGCCCGTCGCCAACCTCCAGGCCACGTCGAGACGCTCGGTCCGCTCGTAACCCCATCCGGATCCGGCGCGCGCCACGATGGCATCGACAACCCGACGCGCGGAGACGTCAAGGCCCTCGGCGGCCAAGGACGTGATCGCCTTGTCGGTGATGCCGCACGGGACGATGTGAGCGAAGTAGGCCAGGTCGGGGTTCACGTTGAGGGCGAAGCCGTGCATCGACCGGCCCTTGGAGACTCGCACGCCGACGGCGCAGATCTTGCGGGGGTCGGGGCCGTCGGCGCCCACCCACACGCCGGGATACCCATCGAGGCGGGACGCACCGGGCAGGCCGACATCGCCGAGGGCGTCGATGATCAACTGCTCGATGCCCCAGACATAGCGGGGGGTGGCGTCGGCACCCATGACCACATCGCGGATGGGGTAGCCGACCACCTGCCCGGGGCCGTGGTAGGTGACGTCGCCGCCCCGATCGGTCGACACCAGTTCGGCACCGACCGATGCCGGGTCGATCAGGACGTGCTCGGCCTTGGCTCGAACCCCGAGGGTGTAGGTGTGGGGATGTTCGAGGAGCAGCAGCCAGTCACCGGCTCCGGTGCCGGCGTCCCAGAGCGCCCGCTGCAGAGCGTGGGCGTCCCGGTAGCGGACCCGGCCCAGCCATCGGGAGCGAAGGGTCGAGGTCACCGCCGTTACACCCCCCCGTGCCCCAACTCCGCGGCCCAGTCCCGGCCTTCGAGGTTGGCTTTGATGGCCGCCAGGAAGGCGGCCGCGTAGGCGCCGTCGAACGCCCGATGGTCCCAGGAGAGCACCAGGTTGCCCACCGGATGGACGGCGATGCCGTCGTCGCCGTCGGGCAGCTCGATGGCCACCGGCCGCTTCTTGACCCCGTCGGTGGAGAGGATGGCAACCTGAGGCTGGTTGATGACCGGCACGGTGATGAGGGTCCCGAACGGTCCGGCGTTGGTGATGGTGAATGTCCCCCCGGAGATATCGTCCATGGTCAACTTCCGGCTTCGGGCCTTTCTGGCCAACCCCGAGATGTCCCGGGCCAGCTGACGCATTCGCTTGCCGTCCGCCTGGTGGATCACCGGCACCAGCAGGCCCTCGAAATCGAGATCGACGGCGATGCCCAGATTGAGGTCGTGGTGGACCACCAAGGCGTTGTCGCCGACGGAGGAGTTCACGTGCGGGAACTCCTCCAGGGCGTCGACGGTGGCCCGGGCGATGAAGGGCAGGTAGGTCAGCCCGAAGCCCTCGGCCTCCTTGAACCGGTCCTTCTCCGCCTGGCGGACCTTGGCCACCTCGTGGTAGTCGACCTCGGTGGCCACCATGGTGTGGGCCGACGTGTGCTTCGAGCGGACCATGTGCTCGGCGGTCCGGCGCCGGATGTTGGTGAATGGCACGACCGTGTCGCGCTCGCCGACCGCCACGTCGGCAACCGGGGCCGGTTGGGGGGTGGACGCGCCCGGCGCGGGGGTCGGAGCTTTGGCCGGGGCGTCGGCCTGACCTCCGTTGCTCGAGCTCTGGCGGTCGATGACCTCGAGCACGTCGGAGCGGGTGATGCGGCCCCCCGCACCGGTACCTTCGATTGCCGCCGGGTCAAGTTCGTGCTCGGTGATGAGACGGCGGACGACCGGCGAGAGGACCGTCCCGCTGCCGGCCGACGGCCGGGACGGGGGCCGGTTCTCGGTCGGTCTGGTCGATCCGCCACCGCGACGCTCGGCGGAAGACGCCTTGCCCGCCTTCGCCGGCAGTTCTGTCTCCGCCTCGGCGCCCGGCGCCTGGGGGCCACCTTCGGCGTCGTCGCTCGTCCCGTCGGGAACGCCGCCGTCGGCGCCGGCACCGTCGGAGGACTCGCTCCCGTCGGACGCCTCCTTGACGGCTTCGGCGACCTCGGCGTCCTCGGCCGAGCCTCCGGTGTCATCGCCGGCGGCATCGGCGCCCGACGACGGGGCGGTGCCCGCCTCGCCGTCGGAGATCACGGCCAGCCTGGTCCCCACATCGACGGTGTCGCCTTCGGGCACGAGGATCTCGGACACCACACCGGCGGCTGGGGAGGGTACCTCCGAATCGACCTTGTCGGTGGAGACCTCGAAGAGCACCTCGTCCTCGGCCACCTCGTCGCCGACCTGCTTCATCCATCGGGTGATCGTCCCCTCGGTGACGGTCTCGCCCAGCTGGGGCATGGTGATGTCAGCCAACGTGCAGGCCTCTTCCGGTCAGGGCGAGCACGGTCTCGCCGAAGGTCTCCGACAACGTCGGGTGGGGCTGGATGTAGTGGGCCACCTCGTCGGGGCTGGCCTCCCAGTTGACGGCCAGGTACCCCTGGCCCAGCTGCTCGGTCACCCACGGCCCGACCATGTGCACGCCGAGGATCCGGCCGGCTCTCCCGTCGGCCGCCTTCTCGCAGATGACCTTGACCAGGCCTTCGGGCTCGCCGACGATGAGGGCCCGGCCGTTACCGCCATAGGGGTCCTTCTTGGCGACCACGTCGTAGCCGGCTTCGGTGGCCGCCTCCTCGGACAGGCCGGCGAAGGCCACCTCGGGGTGGCAATAGATGCACCAGGGCACCTTGGTGTAGTCCACGGGGATGACCGTGTCGGCGCCGTCGAGGATCTGGTCGATGATCAGGGCTCCCTCGGCGAAACCCACGTGCGCGAGCGCCGGCGTGGCCACCAGGTCGCCCGCCGCGTACACGCCCGCCTCCGCGGTGCGCATGTGATCGTCGACGCTGACGAAGCCTCGGTCGTCGACCTCGACGGCGGTGCCGTCAAGGCCCAGGTTGCCTGAGAGTGGGGCACGGCCGACGGAGACGACGATTGAGTCGACGGTGATCTCCTCGCCATCGCCGAACTGGACCGTCGTCGAGGCGCCGTCGGACGCCGGCCGGTGGCCGCTGACCTTGACGCCGGTCCGCACGTCGATGCCCCGCTTCTTGAACGAGCGCAGCACGACACTGGTGACGTCGGAGTCACAGCCGGGCAGGATCTTGGGCAGAGCCTCGAGGACGGTGACCTGCGTGCCCAGATCGGACAGCATCGACGCGAACTCGCAGCCGATCGCTCCGCCCCCGATGACCACCGCCGAGCCGGGCAGGTCCTCGAGATCGAGTATCTCGTCGGAGGTCATGACCAGCTTGCCGTCGACATCGAAGCCCGGGATGGTGCGCGGCACCGAGCCCGAAGCCAGGATGATGTGGGTCCCGTGGAGCTCGGTCCCGTCGTCGAGGCTCACGACGTGGTCGGGTCCGAGCGTGCCGACGCCCTCGAAGGTCGTGACCTTACGCTTCTTGAGCAGCCCCTGCAGTCCCTTCCACAGGCCGCCGACCACCTTCTGCTTGCGAGCCTGGCTCTGGGCGAACTCCAGCTTGGGTTGGTCCACGGCGATGCCGAACTCGCCGGCCCCGGCCACGGTGCGGTACACGGTGGCTGTCTCGAGGAACTCCTTGGCCGGGATGCACCCCCGGTGCAGGCACGTCCCGCCGACCCGCTCCTTCTCGACGATGGCGATGTTGAGCCCGGCGAGCCCGCCGCGCAACGCCGCTGCGTAACCCGCGGGTCCTCCCCCGATGATGACGACGTCGAACTCCTGGGCCGTGGGGACCACCTCCTTGTGAACGGCGTCGAGCCTACTTCGGCATGAGGCTGTCACCGCAGAGGCAGGGGACCTATATTGAGGTCATGGAGCCAACCACCACGCAGACCGAGCCGGCCGCCGACGAGGCAAGCGACGACGCCGGCGTCGAAGAGGATCTGCTCGTCGAGGAGATCTCCATCGACGGCATGTGCGGGGTCTACTGATCACACCTCCCGTGGCGACATCGGCTTGGGACCCGGAGCAGCCCTACCGGCTCCACCCAAGAGTGGCGCTGCGGCCCGAACCCTTCGGAGCCTTGGCCTACCACTACGACAGTCGGCGACTGACGTTCCTACGTTCTGCGCTCCTCGTCGATGTGGTCAAGGGTCTGGGGGATCACGCCTCGGCCGCCGAAGCCGTCGACTCCCTGGTGCCCCAGGGCCGGCGAGGATCATTCCTCAAAGCCCTGGCCAACCTGGCAGAGTCCCACTTCATCCACCCCCTCGACGCGGGAGACCATGATGTTGACCGATGACCTCAAGTCCGGTCTCGACGCCCCCATCTGCCTGACCTGGGAGCTGACCTACGGGTGCAACCTGGCGTGCATCCACTGCCTGTCGTCGTCGGGTCGACGGGACCCCAACGAGCTCAGCACCGCCGAGGCGATGGCCGTCATCGACGAGATGAGGGCGATGCAGGTCTTCTACGTCAACATCGGGGGCGGCGAGCCGACGATCCGCTCCGATTTCTACGAGCTGGTCGACTACGCCGTCGACAACGGGGTGGGGGTCAAGTTCTCCACCAACGGCTCCACCATCAACGCGGCCCGCGCCCGGCGCCTGGCGGCAACCGCGTATCTCGACGTGCAGATCTCCATCGACGGGGCCGACGCCGCGACCAATGACGCGGTCCGCGGCAACGGGTCGTTCGCTTCGGCCCGGCGGGCCATGGACCATCTGGCATCGGCCAACTTCGGACCGTTCAAGATCAGCGTGGTCATGACCCGCGACAACGTCGACCAGCTAGAGGCCTTCCAGGCCATCGCCGAGGGCTACGGGGCGCAGCTGCGCCTCACCCGGCTGCGGCCTTCGGGCCGGGGCGCCGACACCTGGCACCAGCTGCATCCCACCGACGGGCAACAGATCACGCTGTACCGGTGGCTGCTGGACCACCCGGACACGCTGACGGGCGACTCGTTCTTCCACCTCTCCGCCCTGGGCGAAGCCCTGCCGGGGCTCAACCTGTGCGGGGCCGGCCGGGTGGTGTGCCTGATCGACCCGGTCGGTGACGTCTATGCCTGCCCGTTCGTCCTCCACGACGAGTTCCGCGCCGGCAGCGTTCGCGACCCGGGTGGGTTTGCCCTGGTGTGGACCAGTTCCGAGCTGTTCGAGGAGCTTCGCAAGCCGGCGTCGGCGGGGGCCTGTGCCTCCTGCGGTTCCTACGATGCCTGCCAGGGGGGCTGCATGGCTGCCAAGTTCTTCACCGGGATCCCGCTCGACGGTCCTGACCCCGAGTGCGTCAAGGGCTTCGGCGTCGAGGCTCTGGCCGCCGTGGGCGCCGGCACCGCCCCCTCCCCCGGCGTGGGCCACTCGGCGCCCGTGAAGCTGCTCACCCGACGCCGCTGACGGTCGTGAGCAGCCTGGGCTCGCTCACGTGGGCGGAGGTGGCCGAGCGGTCGGCCACCACGCTGCTGGTGCTCCCGGTCGGATCCACCGAGCAGCACGGCCCCCACCTGCCCCTCTCGACCGACACCGAGGTGGCCACCGCTCTGGCCCGGCGACTGGCCCGGGTCCGCCCTGATGCGCTGATCGCCCCGGCCGTCGCCTATGGCTCGAGCGGCGAGCACGCCGGCTTCCCCGGCACCCTGTCGATCGGCCAGGACGCCCTCGCCCATCTCATCGTCGAGCTGGGCCGGTCTGCTGACGACTTCGCCGGCCTGCTCATCGTGTCGGGCCACGGCGGCAACGCCGAGCCGCTGGCCGCCGCCGTCGCCACGTTGACCGGGGAGGGCCGGGCCGTCCGTATGTGGTCACCGGGCCCGTTCGCCGACGTCGAGGGCCGTTTCGACGCCCACGCCGGGTGGGTCGAGACCTCGCTCCTGTTGGCCCTCCGTCCCGACTCGGTGCGGATCGGGCGAATAGAGCCGGGCGCCACCACCCCGGTGCGGGAGCTGGCCACCGCCCTGCGCACCGCGGGGGTGGCGTCGGTCTCCGCCAACGGCGTCCTCGGCGACCCCACCGCCGCCTCGGCCGCCGACGGGCACCGGCTGTTGGAGCGCTGGGGCACGGACCTGGCGGCCAGCATCGCGGGCTGGCCTTGACCGGCGCCGCCGTGGGGGGCGGCACCGTGGGGGGCGGCGAGGCCACCGACCGGGTCGCCCTCATCACCGGTGCCGCTCGGGGCATGGGGGCGGCGACCGCCCGGCGCCTGGCCGCCGCCGGGTGGCGCCTCGTCCTAGTCGACCTGTGCCGCGACGACCCCCACCTGGCGTACGGGCTGGGCACCGCCGAGGACCTGCAGTCGACCGTCGACGCCTGCGGTGGCCCGGGGCGGACCATCGGCATCCCCGCCGACGTCCGGGACCAGGCCGCTCTGGACGCGGCGGCGGCCACCGCCCGGGACCGCTTCGGCGGCCTCGACGCAGCGTTGGCCGTCGCCGGGGCCATCGCCGGCGGCAGCGAGGCCTGGAAGGTCACCGACGACCAGTGGGCCACCATGGTCGGTGTCAACCTCGAAGGGGTGTGGCGCCTGGCCCGGGCGGCTGTCCCCGTGTTACTCGAACGACCCGAGCCCCGCCAGGGACGCTTCGTCGCCGTGGCCTCGACCGGCGGAACCCTCGGGCTGCCGCTCCTCTCCGCCTATTGCGCCGCCAAGCACGGAGTCATCGGCTTGGTGCGGGCCCTGGCTGCGGAGCTCGGTCCCGCCGGCATCACCGCCAACGCCATCGCCCCCGGTTCGACCGCCACCGCCATGCTCGACGCCAGCGCCGCGGTCTACGGCCTGGACGGTACGTCCGAGTTCGCCACCCACCACCACCTCCTGCCCCGCCTGCTCGAACCCGAGGAGCCCGCCGCTCTCCTGGCCTGGCTGTGCGGTCCCGACAGCAGCGGGATCACCGGTGCGGTCCTGCCCGTCGATGCCGGGATGACCGCCCACTGACCACCCCGGCCGGCGGGCAACTCACATCATGCACCCGCACGGGGTGGCGCCGCAGCGGGGGCACCCGCCGGCGTAGCGGGCCGCGGCCTCATCGCACGACAGCCCCATCTGGTTTGCCAGGGACGCCAGCCAGGCCAGGACGTCGCCCAACTCGTGGCGCTGCTCCTCGACGGTCCCTTTCCGCACCGCCTGGGCCAGCTCGCCGAGCTCCTCGGCCAACCACGCCACCGTGGCAGGGACACCCCGGCTTCGGTCCCGCTCGCCGTAGACGACCTCGATGTGCGCCTGGAAGGCCCGGAGCTCCATGGGCCACGCTAGCGCCGACGTTTCAGGCCCGGCCTGAGGCCGGTACGGTGGGGTGGCAGGGGACACACTGAGCCGGAGGTTTCCATGCAACGCCTGAGTCCGCTGGATTCGTCGTTCCTGCACATCGAAGACGCCTCGAGTCCGATGCACATCGCCTCGATCGCCATCTTCGAAGGACCCCCGCCGGAGTTCACCGATGTTGTGACCATGGTCGCCTCCAAGCTGTCGCAGGTGCCGCGCTACCGCCAGAAGGTGCGGTTCGTGCCGTTCGAGCTCAACCGGCCGGTTTGGGTGGACGACGTCCACTTCAACCTCGAATACCACGTCCGCCACACCGCCCTCCCATCCCCTGGCAGCGACGAGCAACTTCGCAACCTGATCGGTCGGATCATGAGCCAGGCGCTGGATCGCTCCAAGCCACTGTGGGAGATGTGGATGGTGGAGGGCCTCGAGGACCAGCACTGGGCGCTGATCTCCAAGAGCCATCACGCCATGGTCGACGGCGTGTCGGGCACCGACCTGCTCGCCGTCATGCTGGACACCTCTGCCGATCCGAGCCGGGCGGAGGTACCGCCGTGGAATCCGGAGCCGGAGCTGAGCCCGGCAGAGTTCCTCGGTGCGGCCGTGGCCGAGCGGGCGGTGAGCCCCTACGAGGGGCTGCGCAGCGTTCGGTCGATGGTCATGCGACCCCGTCGGCTGCTGGCCGAGATCGCCACCACCAGCAAGGGTCTGACCAGCATGCGGGGCCTCGTCCGCCGGACCGAGGAGTCGTCGCTGAACGGACCGATCGGCCCCCACCGCCGCTACACCTGGACCCGGGGCAACGTCAGCGAGGTCAAAGCGGTGCGCCAGGCCCTGGGGGGCACGCTCAACGATGTGGTGCTGGCCGCCATCACCCAGGGCTTCCGGCAGCTGTTGATCTCCCGAGGGGAAAACGTGGAAGGGCGCCACGTCCGCAGCCTGGTGCCGGTGTCGGTGCGCAAGGCTGCCGAGAAGGGCAGTTACGACAATCGGGTCTCGGCCATGTTCGCCGAGTTGCCGGTGGGGATCGACGACCCGGTAGAGCGGCTCCACGCCGTCACTGCCCAGCTCCGTGATCTCAAGGATTCGAAGCAGGCGGTGGCCGGTGAGACCCTGACGTCGCTGGCCGGTTTCGCCCCGCCGGCGCTGCTGTCCGCTGGCACGAGGGTGGCGATGCGCATCCCGCAGCGCAACCTGAACACGGTCACCACCAACGTCCCGGGTCCGCGGGTGCAGCTGTATGCGGCCGGTGCCAAGATGCTCGAGGCGTTTCCCTACGTTCCGCTGGCCGGGCAGGTCCGCATCGGCGTGGCCATCTTCAGCTACCTGGACACTCTGAACTTCGGCATCACCGGCGACTCGGAGACGAACCCCGATCTCGAGGTGCTGGCGACGGGCATCGCCGACGGGTTGGCCGATTTGAAGAAGGCCGCCGGCAGGGCGTGAAGCTCAAGCTCGACCTTCACGACATCTACAACCGGGGCGACGACATCGATCGGGCCCTGCGGGCGGTCATGGCCGAGGCGGTGGCCACCAAGGCGTCGATGGTCGAGATCATCCCCGGCAAAGGCAGCGGGCAGCTGAAGAAACGGGTGCTCCGCTTCCTCGACCAGAAGGAAGTCAAGGCGCTGTATTCGCGGGTGGAGAAGGACTCCAAGAACTTCGGCCGGATCTTCGTCCACTTCCGCTGGAAGTGACCGCCGGAGGTGCTGACCTGCGAGATTCCGCCGGAATGCGCTCCTGACCTGCACCTATACTGCTCATCAGACCTCATCGTTACTCGTCGTTCTGAGGACTAGCTGAGGACTGACTGAGGACCTAGAGCACGCCCTCAGAGTCGGCGAGCTGTTCGAGCCATGCGCGGCCCGTTATGGCGGCCGCCAGCTGGTCGTGCGCAGAGGTGACGCCGAGCATCTCTCGGATGGGGCGGGCCCGCTCGGTGTG